>JAIFKL010000060.1 GCA_020049595.1 Desulfobacteraceae bacterium | reverse complement strand
TCATCGGGCAGCGGTCTGATTTCTTTGATGATTCCCTCTTTCTTTCGCCCGATCATGCGGATCACTTCCTGTTTTAACATTCAATTTGCCCTGTTCCTGTCAGATTTGTTGAAACAGACATCTTTTATGAAAATGTCTGTGTGCGTCTGCGGCTTAAAGTTACCCTCTCAACCGATAACTGCTGCTTTCACAGGCAAACTCTCAGATTCTATATAATATCTTAAATTATCAGGACAAACATCATAATTATTCGGCCAGTATATTCCACGCCCGTTATAATAAATTTTTACCCTGCTGAAAAACTCCGGCTCCCTTAACTGTCCGGTGAGGGAATCGTTTTTTATAAACTGCCTGAAATCAACAAGTTTTTCACATCCGTCACTGAAGACAAAGTGAATATGATAATCATGCAATACTTCAATCTTAATTATTCTGACCATATAACCTATCCTAAAGGTTCTATTTTCTCCATATTCTCAGATTTTTTTGCCTTTTCCCAGTTTGCCAGAAGTTCTTTTCTGTATTCCAAAGCCCATTCGGTTACCATAAGCCTTGCTCTTTTCGGAAAATCCCCTCTTAATATTTCAAGGCTGCGAATATCAAAAACAGCTTCATATTCCTGATATTCGGCATGAAAATGAGGCGGATTGTGATCGTCAAAAAACATCTTTATGATAATTCCGTAAAACCTGCAAATCTCCGGCATCATGCGTTTATCCCGTTTCAATAGTTGCTGCGGGCTGATCTGTCTGCCGCAGACCCACGCATACGCACACAGACCAAAATCTGAAAATGTTTTATTGCCCTGTCTGCGTATGTCTGCGTGCGTGAACATCCCGAATCCGACACGGCTCAGACGGTCTTTGCGGGTTACAAAAACTTTTGCCACTTTGTACTGTATCACCATGTCTATAAGCTCTAAAAACTGTTTCCGTCCGTCAAAATCAATTCCGCCTGCTATGTCGGAAAAGGTCATATCAGTTTTATATCCTTTGACAGCGCACCGGTTTTCAAGCTGTGCAATCTGATTTGACAGATCAGCTTTCTGTTTCGCTGTTGACACTCTTGCATATATGATATGAAGCTGTTCCCGTTTTCTCCCCATGTATTTAAGCACTGATTCATCATCATAGTCATACCACCCGCCGGAAGTTTTTACGGCTCTGATTCTGCCGCCCTTCACCAGCCGGGAAAGTGTCGTGCGTGTTATTCCTGTCAGCGACAGTACCTGTTTTTCCTTCATAATTGCATGATATACATTTTTATATAAATGTCATATGTTTAAGAACAGAAAAATTACAGATCGAGTTGGGAATGAAAAGAGATTTGAGGTTCAGATGAGCATTCATGCCGAATAAGAAATAACAATTATTATATATAATATAATGCGTTATATTTAAAAAGTCAAGTAAAAATGCAGATTCATCTCACAAAACACCTTATTCAAACAATACACAGCAAAATTTTTTTTCTTACAAGTCTGTTAAAATTCTGTTGTTAAGAATAAGCATGATATGATCCTGCAAATCTTTTGAAAGAAACACTTCCGCGTCGTTATGTCCGGCAAGTTCGGGATATTTGCTCCGCAATCTTGGAAAATCAAACTGTTCCAAAGCAGTTTTTAACATCTCTATCTGTTCTTCCAACAGTTCTTTGTTTTTGTCGGAATTGAAATATTGTGAAACAGAGCGATGATAGCATTTTTTGATTTCTGTTTCAATGCAGTGCTGACGAAGATTTAATTTGATATTCATATTAATTTCAAAAAGATAATGTATTATTAAATAACAGGCTTTTACGGAAATTCTGTATTTTTGATTGACAAATTTGAATCTTACCATTAATACAATCTGAAAACACGAAAATATGAAAGGCGAAACACGAAAATACAAAATCTGTGCTCTGTATTTTGAGCTTAACATTTTTATTTTAAAGGAGAAAATGAATGATAGATAAAGAAATTTTATCTGCTGCGCTGTGGTTTACGGTCTGTGCTGCTGTAATGACAGCGGTGGGAAATTTTGTCTGTCCCCAAGCGGGAAACATTGCAGCGTCTTATTATACGCTGAAATCGGACGGAAAACCGGCGAATGCTGAAGCGGTAAAAGCGGGATCATCGAAAAAAACAGAGGCAGCCGCAGTTTCGGAAAAGCCGTCTGATTCGCCTGTAAAAAGAGAACGGGAAATCTCAAGCTCCGAAGTGAAAGCCCCTGTAAAAGAAAAACAATTTTCCGCGGCGGTTCATGAACAGCCTGCTGAAAAAACGCCTGAAGTTGCGGCATCTGAGGCAGCCTCTCCGGTTTCCGAGAAAGCCGATGCGCGTTCTCAGACCGGCTTGCCCGAAAAAAAGGCTGAACATCCGACAGACGAACCGGAATCGCTTGTGAGGGAGAAGTCTGAAAAAGATGCGCAATCCGCTGCAAAAGAAGCGGAACCGCCTCTTGCAGCCAAAAAAACGCTGACAGAAGCGGAAATTTCAGAAGCAGCAAAATCTCTGGCGCAGGGGGAAATTTTGGAACTCGGTGCCGGGCGTGTGGCTTATAAAATAAAGAAAGGCGATACGCTCTCGCAGATTTGCAAAAAAGTATTCGGTACGAGTTTGGGATGGAAAGAAAAAGCGAAAAAATTGAATACAGATTACCGTAAAATCCGTCCCGGAGATGTGCTTATTTTTGAGAAAAATATGTAAGAGATTCTTCGCTGCGCTGAGAATGACATATAGGACAGTGTCACCCTGAGCTTTCATCTTGTCACCCTGAGCGCAACGAAGGGTCCCGGTAAAACGGGTTTGAAACCCGTTCTGCTTTTATGTCTGCTCAGTAAAACGGGTTTGAAACCCGTTCTACTTTTGTCATTCTGAGTGCAGCCGAAGGGTCTTTAATTTCAACTGCGTAATTCACTGTAATAAAAAAAACTGAAAACCCAAAGAGAAGATATATGATTAAAGTTGCTGTCATCGGTGCAACCGGATACGCGGGGGCAGAATTGGTTCGCATCCTTTCGGGACATCCGGAAGCGGAACTGACGATTCTGACTTCCCGACAATATGCCGGGGTGCGGTTTGACAAAATTTTTCCGGCAATGGCCGGTGTTGTTGATCTGGTATGCAAGGCACTGTCTGCGGACGAGGTTTGCGACCATGCGGATTTTGTCTTTACCGCGCTTCCCCACAAACTTCCGATGGAGATTATTCCTGAATTTGTCAGACGCGGGAAAAAAGTTGTTGACCTTTCCGCTGATTTCAGATTCAGGGATGTGGCAAAATACGAAGCGTTTTATCAGCCTCATACTGCAAAGGATTTACTTGAAAAATCCGTTTACGGTCTTTGCGAAATCTATGCCGATCATATCCGGAAAGCCGCAGTGATCGGCAATCCGGGATGTTATCCGACCAGCGTGCTGTTACCGCTGATTCCTTTGGTGAAAAGCGGAATGTTGGACACCCGGACGATTATTTCGGATTCAAAATCGGGTGTAAGCGGCGCGGGAAGGTCCGCCTCTCTGACCGTGCATTTCTGTGAAGTTGCTGAATCTTTCAAGGCATATAAAGTGGCGGAACACCGGCACAATCCCGAAATAGACGAGGTGTTGAGCCGTGAAGCCTGCGCGCCGGTCAATATTACTTTTGTCCCCCATCTTGTGCCGATGTCACGGGGAATGCTGACAACAACATATATCAGTCTTGCCCGAAAAGTGCAGGCGCAGGATATTCAGAACTGCCTTACATCTTTTTATGCAGGGCATCATTTTATTCGTTTAACGGGAAATCGTCCCCCGGATACCCGGCATGTGCGGGGAACGAATTTCTGCGACATCGGGTTCAAATTAGATGAACGCAATAACCGGCTGATTCTGATGTCTGCGATTGACAATCTGGTAAAAGGCGCGGCAGGTCAGGCGGTTCAGAACATGAATCTGATGTGCGGGCTGAAAGAAACCGCGGGACTGACAGGTGTTCCGTTTCCGCTGTAATGTGATGCGCAACTTTTTTTCCCACAGAACTCACAGAGGACACGGAGAAAACTCTGTGTTCTCTGTGGGGAAAACTCTGTGATCTATGTGGGAGAAACCTCTGTGTCCTCTGTGGGAAAAAAATAATTTTCCACAGAGGACACAGGGCAACCACAGGGGCTTGTCACTGCTTACATCTTTTATCTTGTTTTCTTGACATCAGAGATTTATTCCACTAAAAAGGATTAGTTTTTAAGAAGCAAAAAAAATCTTATAATTTTTATTATGTGAAAGGAGATTCAAACATGTCGGCAAAGCTTATCATGGGAACAGAAATCCGTGAAGAAATTCTGAAAGAAATTAAGAGAGAAGTTGATGAAATCAAAGCGAAACACGGAGTTGTTCCCGGACTTGTGACCATTCTGGTGGGTGAAAATCCCGCTTCCATATCTTATGTGACGCTGAAAATCAAAACCGCTCATCAGGTGGGTTTCACAGAGATTCAGGACAGCCAGCCCGTGGATATTTCCGAAGCCGCTCTTCTGAAGCTGATTGACAAATACAACAAAGATGACTCCATCAACGGCATTCTGGTTCAACTGCCCCTTCCCAAGCATGTGGATGAAAAAAAGGTTCTCAACGCCATTGACCCGGACAAAGATGTGGACGGATTCCATCCGGTCAATGTGGGACGCCTCATGATCGGCGGGGCCGAAGTCAAATTTCCACCCTGCACGCCCGCAGGCATTCAGGAAATGATCGTCCGTTCCGGCGTGAAAACCAGCGGCGCGGAAGTCGTTGTGGTGGGACGTTCCAACATCGTGGGAAAACCTATTGCAAACATGATGCTCCAGAAAGGACCCGGCGCGGACTCAACCGTGACCATCGTTCATACCCGCACCAAAGACCTTGCCTTTCACTGCAAACGAGCGGATATTCTGATTGTTGCAGCGGGCGTTCCGGGTCTTGTCAAACCCGAATGGATCAAACCCGGCGCGTGCGTCATTGACGTGGGCGTGAACCGTGTCGGTGTCAACGAAAAGACCGGAAAGGCGATTCTGAGAGGCGATGTGGATTTCGATGCTGCCAAAGAAATCGCAGGCTTTATTACCCCGGTTCCCGGCGGCGTAGGCCCCATGACCATCACCATGCTGATGAAGAATACGCTCAAATCGCTTAAATTCAAACTTGGAATCGCATAGCTTATATTTTTTTAAGGGGGAAATGACACATTTCCCCTTTGTTTTTCAGGCAGCGCAGACATTTTCCGCTTTCATATATTAAGCTTTACAGCATTCTCTTATCTTCTCAAACCCCCTGCGTTTGCCTCGTATTTTTAGGGTGCTGCTCTTGACAATTTCAGATTTATGCTTCATATTAAAAACATTGAAGTTATACGGAAAGCATCGGGAATTTATATGTAACTATCTGAATTGCAAATGCTATATCTGTAATTCCGTATGCTTCTGAATAAAAATTTGAGGCAGTGATAAGGCAGGGTCCGGGTTCCGCTCCGCTGATTTCTTATTTCCCTACAGGCGGGGACATAACCCCGCCCTGCCCCTGAATTTGAGAAAGAAAACATCGGCTGCGCGGGATGAATTTTACTCTCAAAGAGGACAGTCTGACGGCATGTCCCCTACTGTTCTGTCAATCATATTTTGACGGGCTGATAAGTCGATTTTTTTGAAATCAGCCTGACATTATCCGTCAAATTAAGCTTGACAAAGCACTAAAAGCTGCCATCTCTCAAATTGCAAACCGCCACTTTCTGCACCAGTTCCTTTTTTTGTTTTATCGGAAATCTGACCGTCAATTCAGACAACAGCATCAGTGCGATTACCTGTACTGTATATGAGGAAATATCTTTAATTATGGGCGGAAAAATTACCTTTTTTATGTTCGGTGCCAGCGGGGCCCCCGTAAGACAGGTAAATGTATCCAAAGCCTCTTTAGTTTGCATCGCCTTTTTGGCAATGGGATGTATGACCGCTGCCGGCTTTGGCATTTATGATTATTATCAGCTTAAAAAAACAGTGATTGATAACCGTCATCTTGAAAGGAAAACAGAAAGTCAGATTTATGAAATCGCGCTTCAGCGGAAACAGATTCAGAGTTTTGCAAAAGAAGTCAATGCGCTGAAATCAAAGATAGTGGCGCTGAATGATTTTGAAAAACGGATACGGATCATTGCCGGCATCGCGCCTTCTGATAAGCAGAAAGGCATTTTCGGCGTCGGCGGTTCCACGCCGGAAGACCTGAACGCCAAAATTCCGCTCACAGAAAAGCATAACACGCTGGTGCGTGAGATGAACGATCAGGTGGAACAGCTTGATCTGGCATCCGTTGTCCAGGAAGAGAGTTTTGAATCTCTCATGAAACATCTGATTGATCAGGGGAATCTTCTGGCACATACACCGGCAATCCGTCCCGCAAGAGGGATGGTCACATCTAAATTCGGAAACCGCGTATCGCCGTTTACAGGTCAGAGCGAATTTCATGAAGGCTTGGATATTGCAAACAGTCACGGCACACCTGTTGTTGCGGCTGCGGACGGTGTGGTCACCTTTGCCGATGTCAAAAGCGCGTGGGGCAATATGATAATGGTCAGTCACGGACACGGCATGGTCAGCTGTTATGCCCATTTGAGCAGATTTCTGAAAAAAACAGGCGATAAGGTCAAGCGGGGTGAAATCATCGGAGAGATCGGTGCCACAGGCAGAACCACGGGACCCCATCTTCACTATGAAGTGCGCCTGAACGGAACGCCGGTCAATCCTGAAAAATACATATTGAACTGATCCCGGCATCCGAGATTTCATTCCCGTTCCCACGCGAAGGGTGTGAACGAGAATGCAGGGGTAAGCCCCTGTGCTTACCCTGTAAGGGGCAACCGCAGGGGCTTGCGCCTGCGAAGGACGTACAGCGTCCGCATTCCCACGCGGCGCGCGGGGATGCGCCTGAATATTAACAATAAAATTTTATGAGTATATCCTCATTCCCCCCTCAATTTCTCAATCCAATTTCAATTTAAGAAGGAATCATCCGTAAATGTTCTTTAATTTTTTGACAAAAATTTTTGGAAGCAAAAATGAACGCGAGATGCGGAAGCTTCAGCCCCTTGTGGAGGAAATCGCCTCTTATGAAGAAAAAATGCGGTCAATGGATGACGAGACGCTGAAGCATCAGACAGTATTGTTCAGAGAGCGATTTAGAGAGGGTCAAAGCCTTGATGAAATGCTTCCCGAAGCTTTTGCAACAGTAAGAGAAGCTTCTGTCCGCAAGCTTAACATGCGGCATTTTGATGTTCAGATGATCGGCGGCATTGTGCTTCATCAGGGAAAAATTGCGGAAATGAAGACCGGCGAAGGAAAAACATTGGTCGCCACGCTTCCGGCTTATCTTAACGCCATTACCGGCATGGGCGTTCATATTATTACGGTAAACGATTATTTGGCAAAACGTGACACCGAATGGATGGGACAGATTTACACATTTCTGGGGCTTTCGGTCGGGACTGTCGTTCACGGTATGAATGATACCGAGCGTCAGGCGGCTTACGGCGCGGATATTACCTTCGGCACAAACAATGAATTCGGCTTTGACTACCTGCGGGACAATATGAAATACAACAGCAAATCGCTGGTTCAGGGCGAACTCAATTATGCCATTGTGGACGAAGTGGACAGCATTCTGATTGACGAAGCCCGGACCCCGCTGATTATCTCGGGACCTGCGGAGAAATCAACGGATTTGTATTATCAGGTGAACAAAATCATTCCGCGTCTTGCGGCTGAAAAAGATTTCACCGTTGATGAAAAAGCCCGAACCGTGGTGCTGACCGAAGAAGGCGTGGCAAAAGCCGAACATTTTCTGAAAGTTGACAATCTCTATGACGCCAAATATATCGAACTGCTGCATCATGTCAATCAGGCATTGAAAGCCCATAAGCTTTTCAAGTTAGATGTGGACTATATCGTCAAAAACGGAGAAGTCATTATTGTTGATGAATTTACCGGCAGACTCATGCCGGGACGCCGTTACAGTGAAGGGCTGCATCAGGCTTTGGAAGCAAAAGAGAATGTAAAAATAGAAAATGAAAATCAGACGCTTGCCACCATTACATTTCAGAATTATTTCAGAATGTACGGCAAGCTTGCAGGCATGACCGGAACAGCAGATACAGAAGCCGCCGAATTTAAAAAGATATATAATTTAGATGTGGCGGTCATTCCAACGCACAGGAACATGATCCGCACCGATCATGCCGATATGATTTATAAAACCAAAGAAGAAAAATATGAGGCGGTATTAGACGAGATTGAAGAACTCAATGAAGAGGGGCAGCCGGTTCTGGTAGGCACCATTTCGATTGATGTGTCGGAATATCTGAGCAAAAAGCTGACCAAAAGAGGCATCCGGCATTCGGTGCTGAATGCCAAACACCATGAAAAAGAAGCCGAAATCGTATCCATGGCCGGCAGGAAAAACGCGGTCACCATTTCCACCAATATGGCGGGGCGCGGTACGGATATTGTGCTGGGCGGCAATCTTGAAGCGGAGATTGCCCGATTTGAAAAGCCTTCGGCAGAAGACATCCGAAAGATCAGAGAACGCTGGCAGGAAGAACATGAAGAAGTTGTCAGGCTGGGGGGGCTTCACATTATCGGCACGGAAAGGCATGAGTCCCGGCGGATTGACAATCAGCTCAGAGGGCGCTCGGGCCGGCAGGGGGACCCGGGTTCTTCCCGTTTTTATCTTGCGCTGGAAGATGATTTGCTGAGGATATTCGGCGGAGAGCGCATCACCGGCATGATGGAAAAATTGGGCATGAACGACGGTGAGCCGATTGAACACAACTGGATCAGCAAAGCCATTGAAAATGCTCAGGCAAAAGTGGAGGCTCGCAACTTTGATATTCGCAAGCAGTTGCTGGAATATGATGATGTGATGAACCAGCAGCGGGAAGTGATCTATCAGCAGCGGCGTCAGGCTTTGTTCGGCGAAGATTTGAAAAGCTCCATAGAAGATATGATCGCCGACAAAGCCGAAGAACTTGCGGACACTTTTGCAGATGAAACCGCTCCGGCAGCGGAATGGGACATAAAAGGATTTCAGGATGCCGTATTCAAGCAGTTTAACTTCCGCCTGAAAATTGACGACGATGCCTTAGAGGGATTGGACAGAGAGGGACTCGCGCAGCGGATTGCGGATGAAGCTATTGTTTTGTATCATCAGAAAGAAGCCGAAGTCGGTCCGGAAAAGTTTCGGGAAGTGGAACGGTGGGTTATTCTTGAAATTGTTGACAATCTGTGGAAAGATCATCTTCTGAGCATGGATCATCTGAAAGAAGGCATCGGTCTGAGGGGTTATGCCCAGCAAAATCCTCTGATTGTGTATAAAAAAGAAGGATTTGAGATGTTTCAGAGCATGATTGACCGGGTGAAAGAAGAAACGCTGAATGTTCTGTTCAGGGTTCAGTTTTCCGAGCCTGAGCATATTGAAAGCAAAAGACCCAAAGAGGAAGAACTGGTGTTTTCCGGCGGAGACAGCGCGCCCCGGAAAAAGATGCCTGTGCGCCGGGTTGAGAAGAAAGTCGGAAGAAACGAGCTATGCCCCTGCGGCAGCGGGAAAAAGTACAAAAGATGTTGCGGGGCGTGAAAACAGGTGGCAGGTGGTGACAGGGGGCAGGTGACAGGTTTCATGTTACCTGTCTCCAGCAACCTGCCCCCTGCAACCTGTTTTCATGTTTGAAGATAAGAGGTAGTATATGAGTCATCCCTACAGTCCGGAAACAGAAGAAGAAATAACTTCGGGGGTTAAGGAAGAGATTAAAGAACCCTCCATGTATAAAGTGCTGCTTCATAACGATGATTATACCACCATGGAATTTGTTGTGGAGGTTTTAATGTTTATTTTTAACAAGCCCCCGGAAGAAGCAACGCGGATCATGCTGAATGTGCATGAAAAAGGGATCGGCGTTTGCGGTGTTTACACCTACGAGGTGGCTGAAACAAAAGTTGACATGGTTCATACCGCAGCCAAGGAAAACGGATTTCCCTTAAAGTGCAGCATGGAGGAGGAATAATAAAGCCATGATCAGTAAAGAATTGAGTGCAACGCTCGGATTTGCCGTCAGGGAAGCCAAAAAAAGACGCCATCCCCATGTCTGCATCGAACACATCCTGTTTGCAGTTCTGCATGACAACGAAGGAATCGAAATTATTGAAAGCTGCGGGGGAAGTGTTGAAAATCTGAAAGCCGCGCTTGAAAAATTTTTCAGGGAGCGGATGGAGAGCATTCCCCAGGGGCAGGAATATGTGTTCCAGCAGACAAACGGTTTTCAAAGGGTCATACAGCGGGCTGTCAATCAGGCGCGTTCTTCGGAAAAATCGGAAGTTGATGTGGGAGATATTCTGGCGTCCATTTTTCAGGAACAGGATTGTCATGCAGCGTATTTCATGACGCTGGAAGGCATTACGCGCTTGGATGTCCTGAATTATGTTTCACACGGCGAGTCCCGGGATTTTGAAAGCCCGGACCCGGGAGAAGCGGGCAAAAGCGTCGCGCCTCAGGAACAGAAAAAGAAAAAAGTGAATCCGCTCAAGGTATTTACGGTTGACCTTGTGGAAAGGGCTTCGCAGGGAAAATTGGACCCGCTGATCGGCAGGGAACTGGAATTGGAACGCACACTTCAGATTCTCTGCCGGAGACGCAAGAACAATCCGGTATTTGTGGGAGAGCCGGGCGTGGGAAAAACAGCGCTTGCCGAAGGTCTCGCGCTGAAAGTGCATTCGGGCAACGTGCCGGATTTGCTCAAAGATGTGCATATTTATTCACTTGATCTCGGCGCGCTGCTGGCAGGCACGAAGTTTCGCGGAGATTTTGAACAGCGATTGAAAGCCGTGATTGCCGCTCTGAAAAAAATAAAAGACGCGATACTGTTTATTGATGAAATTCATACGATTGTCGGCGCGGGCGCGACCAGCAGCGGCTCTATGGATGCCTCCAATATTATGAAGCCTTTTCTTGCCTCCGGCGAACTGCGCTGTATCGGTTCGACTACTTATGAAGAATATAAAAATCATTTGGAAAAAGACCGGGCATTGTCCCGCCGCTTTGAAAAAATTGAAGTTCCGGAGCCTTCGGTTTCGGAAACTGTCAAGATTCTCAAAGGCTTGAAATCCTGCTATGAAGAACATCACGGCATTGTTTACACGGAAACCGCGCTGAAAGCGGCTGCGGAGCTTTCGGCAAAATACATCAATGACCGCTATCTGCCGGACAAGGCAATTGATGTGATTGATGAAACCGGGGCTTTTCTCCGCCTTTCCGGAGCCGGTCTTCGGAAAAAAGTTCGTCCGTCTGATATTGAAAAGATCGTGGCAAAAATGGCAAAAATCCCCACGGTCAGCGTGTCGGTCTCGGACAAATCAAAATTAGGCGACTTGGAACAAAGTCTGAAAGGTGTAGTTTTCGGGCAGGACGAGGCAATAAAATCTCTGGTCACCGCGATCAAACGCTCCCGTGCGGGCCTCGGAACCCCGGGTCATCCGGTGGGTTCATTTTTGTTTACGGGGCCCACGGGTGTGGGCAAAACCGAAGTGGCGCGGCAGATTGCCGCAAATCTCGGTGTTCAGTTTCTGCGCTTTGACATGAGCGAATACATGGAAAAACACG
>JAIFKL010000234.1 GCA_020049595.1 Desulfobacteraceae bacterium | reverse complement strand
CAAATTTATAGCCTTTCGGCTGAATTAAAAGGACATAATGCAAAGAATATTGAGAGGTTGCTGTTAATTTGATTTTTTTTCGGGGCATAAACTCATAGAATATAATGGAGCCATGTTGACAGCAATGATTGAAATTGATTAAAAAAATTGCAGTTGCAAGGAATTGACAAAAAAGCAGGAATAAAAAGATGGTGGAGATGAGGGGATTCGAACCCCTGATCTCCGCGTTGCGAACGCGGCGCTCTCCCAACTGAGCTACATCCCCACACGGCAAAGATGACCCTCTTATACCATAAAAATTTTAAATGTCAATTCAAAAAAAAATCTTCTTGTCTTAAAATCGAAAAAATGGTCAAATCTTTTCACGGAGGAAATCATGAAAAACAAAATGATATTAAAAGATGCGTTCAAAACTTTCACGCTGGATCAGGACAAAATCATATCGCCTGAAGAAACTGTGCGCCGGCTCAGGGAAAAACTGAAAAAAATAAATCTGGATATTTTGGAATCCACAGTCCGAATTGACAACGGCAGACTGGGAATCCCTGTTTATTTCAGCACTTGCGGCAAAGATGCGGCGGCGGTCACCGGTACTAAAAAACAGATGGGAAAAGGCGGAACGCCCGCGCAGGCAGAAGCCAGCGCGGTCATGGAATTGGTCGAGCGTTTCAGCTTTTTCAGCTTCAGCAAAAATCCGGAAAATTTCTTTACGGAAACTTACCGCAATCTCAAAGAAAATGCCCTTTCTTTTGACATGATTGCCCGCTCGGTTCATGATACATCTCAAGATATTGAAATCGCAAGTAAAATATTTGAAAACATTCCCCTGCGCTGGACCCGGGGCTATAACCTCACGCGGAATGAGGAAGTGCTGATTCCTTTTGACTGGTTTTTCGCCATCAATCAATTCAACGGCACTTCTGCCGGAAACTGTGCGGAAGAAGCCCTGCTTCAGGGCTTGTGCGAAGTGGTGGAGCGGCATGTGTCGTCTCTTATCAGCCGCAACAGGCTGAATGTGCCGGCAATTCGCCCCGATTCGGCAACCGACCCGATGGTAAAGGAAATGATACAGAAATACAGAAACGCCGGGGTTCAGTTCCGGCTTTCGGATTTTTCCCTTGATATGGGAATCCCCACGGTGGGCATTCTTGCATATAATCCTGAAACTTTTCCCGAAAAAAGCGAAATTGTCTGGACAGCCGGAACCACGCCGGACCCGCAGAAAGCATTGAGCCGCGCTCTGACGGAAACCGCACAGTTGGCAGGCGATTTCAATACCGGCTCGAATTATGTGGCAAGCGGGCTTCCAAAATTCAGAAATTTGCAGGAAGCCGGATTCGTGATGGCTGCAAAAGAAATTGACATCACAGACCTGCCCGATCTTTCCGACAATAACATCAAAGTCGAGATTCAGAACTGCGTGGCAGCCTTAGCCGCAAAAGGCATGGAAGTGTTTGTCATCAATACGACGCATCCGCTGCTTGACATACCGGCGTTTTATACAATCATACCGGGCGCACATTTCCGGGAGCGGGCAGCGGGAACCGGCGTGGGCATGTTTGCCGCGAAGCTCATTGCCGAAAATCAGCCACCGGACATCGCGCTTGCGGAACTCGAAAAAATCGAAGAACAGCTTCCCGGAAAATATTATATCAAATTTTATATGGGTTCCTGCCATCTTGCCATGAACGATCCGGAAACTGCGCTGACGTATTACCGTCAGGCGCTTGAACTTGATCCGAAACAAGAAGATATTCCCAGTTTATATTCTTACATGGGCGTATGCCTGAAAGACTTGGGAGAATACCGCAAAGCCCTTGATGTGCTTTCCCGGGGAGAAAAATTTGACTCGGAACGAACTGATATTTATAATTTAAAAGGTTTCTGTTATTTCAAACTCAAAGAACATGAAAAGGCAATAGAGAATTTTATGAAAGTGATTGAACTCAATCCGAGTTCTGCCATTGATTATGCGAATATTGCCTCAAATTATCGTGATATGGGCGAGAAAGAAAAAGCGGTTCAGTATTACATGACCGCGCTGGCAATAGACCCGACCATCGGCTTTGCAAGAGATAATCTGAAGAAATTGCAGTCATAATTTTGTATAAAGACCTGCGGGGTTTCGGTCTGTTTTTAGCCGGGTCCGCAGGTCTGTCATTGTGTGTTGACTGCCGCGTGAGAATGAGTAAAAATCAGATTTGACACCGCAGTAGCATATTTCTCCTTTTGAATACTCCCTCTACCCTATTGACTTATACCTCTGTTTTATGGAATGAATAGTGAAATATTTGGTAAAATAATGTCAACCGAACACAGGACCGACATTTTCAGATTGAAAGCATCCCGTGTTCATACCGTTCTTATAAAAAAAAAGAATGTTTCACGCTGTCCCTGCATCAGAAACTAAGTTTTTCAGCAGTCCGGCAGAGATTTTTTTACAGCAATTTATTATCCGTTCCGTCAGATACTCCTTAAAAGTTTTATCCGGAGGTATAAAAAATGTTTTTTTACCTGAATCTGATTCTTGTGGGCATAGCAGGGATTTCACTTTCGGCATACCTGACCTATCAGGTCGCGGATCCGAAAATATCCTTTCTGACATCCGCCCTTTCATATATTCTTTCTTTAATGGTCACATTTATGCTGACGAAAAAAGAGACAAAAAGAGAATGTGACGAGGTGACCGAGTGTCTGAAAGAAGAATATAAGATCAAGATACGCAAGCTCAAAAGAGAACATGATACGACAACCCTTGAAAAAACAATCCGGGACGGGACTCAGACGCTGATTAAAAACGCTCTGGATTATTTCAAGCTGGAAAATATCAAAAATGAAATGGGAGATTCCGCCGCTATACAGAATTTGCAGCTTGACAAATACGGTCAGATCATCGAACTGCTGGCAGATTTTTCTTTAATCCTTCCGGATCGGAAAGAAAATCAGGAAATTGTACAGCAGGAAATCATTCATCAGATTGAAATCTACACCATGGATGAAAGACGGTTTTCGGAATTTCTGCAAAGAATAATGGAAAAATATTTGGTGACGGTGAGTAAAAAAATACGGGAAAAAGGCAGTCCGCACACCGTAAGAGCCATGAAAATGTGTCCCAGATGTGCAGAACCGATCATGCTGAAAGCCAGAGTTTGCAAACACTGCGGACATGAATTTGAATTTGTCTCCAAAACCGGGGAATTTGACTGGCTCAGAAAAGGGCAGTCATTGTACCGTTCCGGTAATTTTCAGGAGGCTGTCAGCCTGTTTACCAATGCAATTGACATCAATCCGAGGTCTGCGAGAGCCTATTACAATCGCGGCATCACGTATGAAAAACTCGGCAATCAGACCCGAACTTTCAGCGATCTGACCACGGCAGCGCAATTAGGGCATAAAAAAGCGCAGGAAGCATTGAAGATGTTAAGCGATATGATGGATACTCATGAATGGAAATGGGAATAGATTTTATTTCTCGCAAAGCACGCCAAGAGCGCAAAGAGAAAAAAGATTCTTAAAAAATCTTTGCGCCCCGGGCTGAAATCAGATGCGTGCTTTGCGAGAAACTTTATTTCTCGCAAAGCACGCCAAGCGCGCAAAGAAACGCTTTTTAAACAAATCTTTTCCCCAATTCTATTCCGAGATGAAGCGCCTGCCGGTTCATCTCCAGAAAATCAGCCGGAACTCTTGTTTCCAGAACCTTCATCACAGATTCGGGTCTGACAATATCTGTCAGCCCCAGCACCGCGCCCAGCATACAGATATTTAATACAATGGGTTTCCCGATCTTCTCCATTACGGTCTGATAAATGGGAAGCTGTTTCTGCTGCGCGTCAATTTTTTCCCATGTTCTGACATAGCGTGTATCCGTAATCAGAAGACCGCCGGGGCGTATCATATTGTAAAACTTATTATAAGCTTCCTGAGTGAGACAGACAAGGACATTGGGCTGATTCACTTTGGGAAACCGTATTTCCGAATCGGAAATAATGACATCTGTGCGTGTGGAGCCGCCTCTTGCTTCGGGACCGTAAGCCTGCGACTGCACGGCAATCAGATTTTCATAAATCACGGCAGCTTCGGCAAGTATGATGGCTGCGGTGATGACGCCCTGCCCGCCCGAACCTGAAAATACCAACCTCCATCTTTCCATAAGTATCATCCTTTTGCTTTGTCATTTGTTGCCGGAACATGGCAAATCAACTCGCCTATTCCCTCTCCCCGGAGGGGAGAGGGGGTTTTTTACTTACCGGCTTTTTGCCCGTTCAATGACCTTTTCATACTCGCTGCAATATTCCGGTATGTCTTTCTGCACAAAAATCCCCCGCTCGATCAGATTCGGATTTTCAGTTTTTGAACCTATCGGCTTGGTATTGTTTTTAAACCATTCCATCATCTCTGCCGCGCCTCCCTGTTTATTTTTTCTTCCGAAATAAGTCGGACACTGAGACAAAATTTCCACAACAGAAAAGCCTTTGTGCAGAATAGCCGCTTTTAAGATGTCTTTCATCTGCTGCACATGATAAGTCGTTGTGCGGGCAACAAAAGACGCGCCCGCAGCTTTGGAAAGTTCCGCCACGTCAAACGCGTGATCAATGTTGTAATAAGGAGAGGTTGTCGCCAATGTTCCGTGACCGGACAACGGCGAATACTGCCCGCCGGTCATGCCGTAAATGCGGTTGTTCATGATAATAGCCGTCATGTCAATATTCCGCCGCGCCGCATGAATGAAATGGTTTCCCCCGATAGCCAGCGCATCGCCGTCTCCCATCGGAATAATGACTTTCAATCTCGGAAGACTCATCTTGACGCCGGTGGCAAAAGCCAGCGCACGTCCGTGCAGCGTATGAAGGGTGTGAAAGTCAACGTAACCGGAAATCCGGGAAGAACATCCGATGCCTGAGACCATGACAATTTCGTTTTTGCTCATCGCAAGTTCGTCAATTGCCCGGAGAAGCCCGTTAAGAACAATCCCGTGGCCGCATCCCGCACACCATATATGCGGAAAAAATCTCTCTCGTATGTAATCTTTTATCGCCATAGAATTTAAGTGAGAATTGAGAATTGAGAATTGAGAATTGAACACTTCTCACTTCTCACTTCTCAATTCCTCACACTCCTTTTCCCTGTATCAGCCGAAGAATATTTTTTATATCGGTCGGATTGATGAAAACGCCGTCAATCCGGTTTGCCAGCACCACCCGCTCGGGGCGGTCAACCGCTCTTTTCACAGCGCGCACAATCTGCCCCATGTTCATTTCTACCACAACGATGTGTTTGGCATTCGCGCATTTCTCTCTGACAATATCATGCGGAAAGGGCCATAAGGTCTGAAGTTCCATCAGTCCGATACGCTCTCCCCTGAGCCTGCGGTTTTCCACCACATGAAGCGCGGAGCGGGCAGAAGAACCGTAAGAAATCAGAATGCACTCAGCGTCTTCAAGGTAGTATTCCTTAAACCGGGTGATGACACTGACATTACTTTTTATCTTGTCTATGAGATGACGCAGCAAACCGTGTACCACCGGAGGATTCGTTGAAGGAAATCCCCACATATCATGAAACAGACCCGTCACATTGTAACGATGCACGCCCCCGAAATCGGACATGGGAAGGCGTCCGTCTTCTCTGGGCAGATAGGGATGATAATCCACGCCGGCTTTGACAGAGGTTCTCAGCCTTTCCACTAAGGGAATTTCTCCTGGTTCCGGCACTATCAGCCGTTCCCGCATGTGACCCACGACTTCATCAAACAGGAGAATGACCGGCGTTCTGTAAGTTTCCGCCATATTAAAGGCTTCCACCGTAATGGCAAACACATCCTGATGATTGGATGCCGTCATTGCGATAATGGCGTGATCGCCGTGGACACCCCAGCGCGCCTGATAAACATCTCCCTGACTCGGTCCGGTGGGAAGTCCGGTGGAGGGCCCGCCCCGCTGCACATT
>JAIFKL010000058.1 GCA_020049595.1 Desulfobacteraceae bacterium | reverse complement strand
GTAAATCAGGGTTCGGACAGTGTGCGGGGTATCTACAAGGATTGTGTATAAGCAGGGATTACGGGATCGCCGAGTAATCCTTGCTTATACATAATCCTTGTAGATTCTCAGCCGTCCCTACGGGACTCAAAATATAATTTGAGCCCTGTTTCCCGGCAATGAATTGCCGGGCTATTATCGGGTGTCCCTACGGGACAAAATATCGGGGGAGTTCCATAGGGACACCTGAAAATAGCCCGCCGATTTATCGGCGGGAAAAATAGGGGGGTTACTTGCTCTGTTTAAAAGTTGTCAATTCTGCCATTCCCGTTGGGATTCTAATGAAAACAATCCCCGTAAAGCACTTTTTTCAGTGAGCCGTCTGCCAATTTCAGAATCAGCGCGCCTTCGTCGTCCACATCCTGGGCATAGCCTTCCGAGACTTCCCGTGTCGTGACGATTTTCACCTGCCTGCCGAGGGTCAGCGTGTATTTTTTCCATTCGGAAATCACACTGTCAAAATTTCCCTGATGCAGATAGTCTTCATAAGCATTTAAAAACTCGACAAGAAGTTCTTTCCGTGACACTGCTCTGCCGAGTATGTTTTTCAAAGAAGAGGCTTTCGGCTCGTCAGGCGTGGGATCATTGTTCACATTAACGCCGATGCCGATATTGACAAAGGAAATCCTGCGGTCCTCTAATTCCATTTCGGAGAGCATTCCGGTTATTTTTTTCTCATTTACCAGAATGTCGTTGGGCCATTTGACTTGTGCATTGATACCGAACATGCGATTCAATGTCCGGGCAAGACAGAGCGATGCGGCAAAATTGAGTTTATAGCCCTGATTCGGATGGATTTCCGGGCGGAGAACCAGCGTGAAATAAAGCCCGCCCTGTTCCGAAAGCCAGATTCGTTTCAGGCGTCCCCTGCCTGCGGTCTGGCGTTCCGCGATCACGACTGTAAAATGGGGACATCCCTGCCGTGCAAGATTTCTGGCAATTTCCATTGTGGAAAAGGCTTCCTGAACATAGTGAATGCTTGATTCCCTGCCCGGAAATTCGGAGGGAAAAAGAAAGTCTGATGTGTTAATGACCGGGTCTCCTATAAAAGTTTCTCGCAAAGACGCAAAGGGCGCAAAGATTTCGCTTTTTCCGCTCTGTCACTCCGCTTTTTCTGCTTTGTCATTTCGAGCGAAGCGAGCCGAATTTTATAAGCCGAATTTTATAAAATGGGGGGGCTTACCCTTCATACACAGGATTTTTCCTCACTTTTCGCTCGTTGAAATAACAGTCGTAAATCTTTGCGCCCTTTGCGCCTTTGCGAGAGATTATTTAATAATCAAACACATATCCGACCGAGCGCAGGCTTTTGAAATAAACGGGATTTTTGGGATCATCTTCAAAATATTTCCGAAACCGCACAATGAAATTATCCACGGTCCGGGTGGCGGTTTCTCCGGTGTATCCCCAGCCGATTTCCAAAAGCCTGCTTCTTGAAAGAGGCTTTCCCCGATTGCTAATAAAAAGCTTGAGCAGCTTGACTTCCTGCTCGGTCAGGTGTATCTCGCCGCATTTACAGTGTGCAACAGATGTCTCAAAGTCAACCCGGTTACTTCCAAATATAACTATTTGATTTGATTCGGAAGCAGAAATATACTCTTCTTTCCGTTTCTCGCTGCTCCATGATGCCCGCGTCAGAAGTCTCCCCACCCGCAACAGAAATTCCTCAAGATGAAAAGGCTTTGCAAGGTAGTCATCCACACCGTAAGAAAGCCCTTTGATCTTATCTTCGATATTGCTTTTGGCAGAAAGAATCAGAACCGGAAGCCGGTCATCTTCAAGGCGGATGCTGCGAAGCACGGACAAGCCGTCAATCACCGGAAGCATGATATCCAGCACGATGAGATCGGGACGCCATGACTTCCATTTGCGAATGGCAGACCCGCCGTCGCCGGCAATTTCCGCTTCATATCCCTCAAGCGACAAATTCAGTTTCAGACCTTCCGCGATGTGCGGCTCGTCTTCAATAATCAGAATGCGTTTTTTAGCGTCAATTCTCAATTCTCAATTCTCAATTAAAAAATCGCTCCGAACTTGCATTTTTCAAAACAACTCAGACACTTGACGCATTTTTCTTTGTCAATTCTGGCGGTTTCTTTTTTCTGCCAGATAATCGCGCCCGAAGGACAGGCTTTGAAACAAAGTCCGCACTTTGTACACAGTTCAGGGTTGATTTCAAATTTCAGCAGCGCGGTGCAGCGTTTTGCCGGACATCTTTTCTCATAGATATGCGCTTCATATTCATCTCTGAAATAACGGAGCGTGGACAAAATCGGGTTGGGTCCCGTCTGTCCCAGCCCGCAGAGAGATGCGTCTTTGATCGTATATGAAAGTTCTTTCAACAATTCAATATCACCGGCTTTTCCTTTTCCCTCACAGATTCTGTCCAGTGTTTCCAGCAGCCTCCGGGTGCCTTCACGGCAGGGCGTGCATTTTCCGCAGGATTCGTCCTGAATAAAATCCATGAAAAAGCGCGCCATATCCACCATGCAGGTATCTTCATCCATGACGATCATGCCGCCGGATCCCATGATGGCGCCGACTTTGGCGATTGCCTGGTAATCAACCGGCGTGTCCAATTCCTGTTCGGGAATACATCCGCCCGAAGGTCCGCCCAACTGCACTGCTTTGAATTTCTTTTTATTGGGAATGCCGCCCCCGATGTCATAAATGATGGTTCGCAGCGGCGTTCCCATGGGGACTTCGACCAATCCGATGTTGTTGATATCGCCGGAAAGCGCAAATACTTTTGTCCCTTTGCTGGTTTCGGTCCCGACGCCGGCATACCATTTCCCGCCCTTCAATATGATCTGTCCGATATTGGCAAGGGTTTCGACATTGTTCAGAATCGTGGGCTTTTCCCACAAGCCTTTCTGCGCGGGAAACGGCGGACGGGGACGGGGCATTCCGCGTTTGCCTTCGATAGACCGCATCAGCGCGGTTTCCTCGCCGCAGACAAACGCGCCAGCGCCTTCGTAAATTTCGATGTCAAAATCAAAGCCGGTTCCGAGAATGTCCGTTCCCAAAAGACCGTATTCCTTTGCCTGAGCAATGGCGATATTCAGCCGGTGGATTGCCAGCGGATATTCGGTGCGGCAGTAGATGTAGCCCTGATGTGAGTTGATTGCCTTTGCCGCGATAATCATTCCTTCAAGGACCGAATGCGGATCCGCTTCCAGAACGCTTCTGTCCATAAACGCGCCGGGGTCGCCCTCATCGGCATTGCACAGAACATATTTGACTTCTCCGGGACTTTTCCGGGCAAATTCCCATTTCAAGCCAGTGGGAAAGCCCGCTCCGCCCCTGCCTCTCAAACCGGAAGTTTTGACTTCCGCGATAATTTCTTCAGGAGTCATTTCCTGAAGGGCTTTGGCCACGCCGAAATAGCCGTCGGTGGCAATGTAGTCGTCAATCTTTTCCGGATCAATAACGCCTTTGTTCCGCATCACCCAGAGCAACTGATGGGAGAAAAAAGGAATTTCGTTCATGCGCGGAATGGTTTCTTCGGATGCGGGTTCCACATAGAAAAGTCTTTTGAGGGGACGGCCCTTGAGAAAATGTTCCTCCACAAGCTGGGGAATATCTTTGGGCTGAATTTTCTGGTAAAAGATGCCTTCGGGCTGAACCAGCATCACGGGCCCCACGCTGCAAAAGCCGTTGCATCCGGTTTCAACAATCTGAATTTCTTCCGCAAGTCCTCTTTTTTCAAGTTCTTTCTGAAGAGCTTCCCGGACGCCGTGACTTGTGGCTTTGCATCCCGTGCCGCCGCACAGCATCAACTGTGTTCTTATTCTGCTCATTGTTTTCTCCTAATAATACTGACAGCCGGTTAATTTAATCCTGTACTGAAATGCTGACCAATTTTATAAAATTCGGTCGCTGCGCTCCCCGTTTTTAATAAGATGACGCACTCCGGATGCTGAAATTTCCCTAACGCTTATCTCGATAGTAAAGCGGGTTTTAAACCCGCTTTGTAACCAGCCGGAGTGCGTCATCTTATTAAAAACAGAGCGCAGCGAAATTTTAGCACATTTCTCAGAATTAAATTAACTATTTATTACCCTCTTGCCAGCGCAAAATCGCTTTGAACCTCGCCTTTAAGGACATGCCGCTTGAAAATCTGACGCATCTTGTTGGCGTCTATATGCTGATAGACAATCGGCGTCTCGCCTTCTATTTCCACAGTCACATTCGGCTCGCTGCTGCACATACCCATACAGCCCGAAGCCACGACCCGGATGTCCTGCCGGTCAGCAGCAGCCATTTCTTCCATAA
Source organism: Desulfobacteraceae bacterium (assembly GCA_020049595.1). Classification (GTDB taxonomy): domain Bacteria; phylum Desulfobacterota; class Desulfobacteria; order Desulfobacterales; family JAIFKL01; genus JAIFKL01. The sequence continues at coordinate 1,632 of JAIFKL010000058.1, read as the reverse complement.
GGGTGTGCATGACTTCACGGGCGCCGGCGGCAATGCCGCAGGTTCCCATGTGAACGAGAATTCTGATTCTTCCGCTTTCTCCCCGTAATTGCATCTCTTTAGAAGTATTTTCTTTTATTTTCTTCAAGTCCTGTACGGTCAGTTTCGGCATAGTTCTTCTCCTTCGGATTGCTTGTTGGTAATTGGCTGTCGGCGAGTTTCAGATTTGACAACTTTTAAAAAGTTGCCAACCCTTTACCCTTATTCATATTTTTCAAGAATGTCAATAATGCGGTTTGCAGTCGTGCCGCCGTAAATATCGTGATCCACCACGGTGACAGGCGCAAGCCCGCACGCGCCCAGACACCTGACAGCTTCTAAAGAAAAGCGTCTGTCCTTGCTGGTTTCTCCTTCTTTGATCTGATAGTTGCTGCGAATCCTGCTGATAACCTCTTTGATTCCTTTCACATAACAGGCTGTTCCCATGCAGACCCTTACGGTATGCCGTCCTTTCGGGACTAATGAAAAAAGGGAATAGAAAGACACGACGCCGAAAACTTCGCTGCGGGAGATATTCAGACCGTGACTGACATAATCAATCAGTTCCACAGGAAGATAACCGACGATATTCTGGCATTCTCTCAAAACTGTGATCACCGAACCGGGTTTGAAGCGGTTCACGGTGATGACTTCATTGATTTTGTTCCATGAGTCCTCTGTAATATCAGGATGCTGAGGCTGAAATCCTTGTGACATTTCGGGTCCCTCCGAAGTGTTTAGAGTGGTAAAAGAAGTGAAAAAAGAACCGGTAAAACGTAATAAAAATGATTATGTCATAACAATAATAAAAAGTCAACACTATCCTGAGGCGCAAATAATTCCCCCACTGTCTGAATCAGGATTGTGCAGGATTGTGCAGGATTGTGCAGGATTGTGCAGGATTGTACAGGATTGTACAGGATTAAAGGATTAAAGGATTAAAGGATTGCTTGTTCAGCCGGTCACGCAGGGGCGGCTGGGCTACGTTGTCTGAACTCTGATTCGTCTGATTTATCTGATTCGTCTGATTGCCGTGGGGACACGCCGCCGGCGTGTCCTATGTCTCGGAAATTCAGAAAACCGGGAAGTCTGATACAAATCCTGCTAATCCTTTAATCCTGTACAATCCTGTAAATCCTGTACCCACTTTGTCAGAAACGCCAGCCGCTCTTTGCCATACGCATTCCCCGCATCCGCCGCTTTCCGATACCAGTACAGGGCTTTTTCGTTGTCATTGTCCCGGTCATAACAGACGCCCAACTGCGCCATCGCTTCGGCATCGCCGGATTCGGCTCTGGAAAGCCAGTGAAACGGGTGGCTTTTGTTCCAGCGGGGCGGGCTGATTTCCTTGTGCTGCTCAGACGGCACGAGTTCCAAATCTCTCAGAACAAGGTTATATTTTTCCTCTGCCTGCCTTATCTGCTCATCTATGGGAGTAGAGGTGTAAAGATATGAAATATCCCACACTATGATCGTGTTATCCTTACTTCCGGAAGCCAGTGTGTTTCCATCCGGCGAAAAACTCACGGTGAAAACAGTAGAGTATGGACGCCCGGTCAGGATGGCGGTATTTTTTCCCGAAGCCGCATCCCACAGTCGGATTGTTTGATCCCC
>JAIFKL010000050.1 GCA_020049595.1 Desulfobacteraceae bacterium | reverse complement strand
GTGAAACTCGTGACGTTTGCGCCGACTCTCCCGACCTCCTCCCAGCCGTGGATCCCGTCAGAACGCTCGATGACGAAGCCGGTTTCATTATTGCTGTTGTCCGTCCACGTCAGCAGAATCTCTGTGTCAGACAAAGCTTTCGCTGTCAGACCCGTCGGCGCGGCAGGCAGACCCGCAGGAGGAACAGACGAAGCATTGAATGTCGCGGTGCAGGTCAGAGCGGACCCGGGCATACTGAAGCTTGCCGCACACGGAGACGGCGACCATCCGGCAAATACCGAACCGGCGGCCGGCGGGACTGAAATTGACCCAGCCCGCATTTTCGCTCCAGCCGTAGCCGGAGAGAATGCCGGCGCCGTCATTGTTTACGCCGTAGTTTGAATTTGCGGTGTTGGTGTAGGTGTGCGCTGTTCCGGCAGTGAAAGTCCCGAGCCGTATCCAGCCGATATTCTCATGCCAGACATAGCCTTCGAGATGGTCGTCGTAAACGCTTACGCCGCCCCCGGCCGGGTTGAAATTCGCCCAGCCTGCGTTTTCGCTCCACGCGTAGCCGCTGCTGTTGCCCGCGTGCGCTGTCCCGCAGAACAAAACAGCCGCAAACAGGTCAATGACAGCCGAAGCTGATTTTTTAAGACTCATTTTATCCTCCTTGCTTTCTGTGAAAAATACTGTTAAAGGAAGAAACTGATTTCTGACAAGTTATAAAAAACTTACCTTCACTCCGAGAGACCGGGCTGAATCGCCGAGCTTTTTATCTGCTGTCAGAACTGTCAGGCTGTTTGAAAAAGCAACAGCAAGATGCAGGGCATCCAGCGTCCTCAGAGGAGTCGCAAACCGCTCAATCCAGTCTTTTGCGATCTGATAGTGCAAGGGACGGACAGGAATTACCAGAAAGAGATTTTGTCCGACATGAGACTGAAACTCTGCCATGATTCTGTTTCCGTCTGTCAGTGAGAGATTTCCCTCCCGGATTTTCCTTGAAACTGCCGAAGCCATTTCCACTCCGGTCAGATTGCTGATTACCGGCAATCCGCTTTCCATAATGATTTTTTCCGCTGCCTCACTGTTCGGTTCCGGACAATAATACGGAACCAGCGCACTGGTATCTGCATATATCATCAGTAACGCTCCTCATCTCTCAGTTCCGCAAGCGTCTGATTCAGCGGCTCCCCTTTTATCTGAACAGAGGCGCGAAAGTCCGCAAGGCTCGGCAGGGACAGATCATCTTTTTTATCTTCGGAGATCAGCCTGGCAATCCTTTTTCCGTGCCATTTTATAATGATCTCATTGTTCTGTGCAACTTTGTTCAGCAATGAAATCAGACTGATATCCGCTTCTTCCGCATTGACTTCCAGCATAAAACCTCCTTTTTGACATTTCGATTTTTCATATAAATTCTGTTTAAGCAGGATATAGGATACTATTTGGTTTAACAAGCAAAAAAAATTCCGCAACTGTCTGAATCAGGATTCTCAGGATTACAGGATTGACAGGATTTCTGTTCTGCCAGTACCTAATATTCGGTTAAAATTCAAAAGGCTGTGCGGATGAACACAAATCCTGAAAATCCGTTAATACTGCAAATCCTGATTCAGACAATGATGTTAAAAAAAACGTCGCGCGCAGGGGGGAACCCCCTGCACCCCCCGAAAGGATCAAATCATCAAAGCACCCAAGCTTCAATTTGTCCTCAGCGAACAGGCCACACATAGCTGGTGCTCGTCTTACCGACGACGTACACGCCGCCGTCGAGCAGATGCATGCCCCAGGCGAGGGTCGTATCGTCAGCGTAGGTAGTAGAAGACCAAGAGTAGTACGGCTGCACGCCGCTAAAAGGATGTCCCGATGGCAACTTCACTGAAGTAGTCACACCATAGTCAATAAGGCTTTGCAGCTCTCTCAGGTTGGGCAGACGCCAGTCTGAATAACCTGCTGCTGTTGTCAGAGCGTTGCAATAGTCAACAGCATCATTCCAAGTTCGCAGTGTCGTATCCGGATTTTGAATCCACATCAGCCCGGTCAGGTTGTCGGTTACGGTGCCGTCTCCGTTGTTTGTGAAACGGGGGTCAGGAGCAGTAGCCGAACCTTTCCGATATTCTCCGTCCTGTCCGGTTCCGGTACATCCGATTGAAGCGCCCGAGGCATTCCAGCATCCTGTCTGCCCGGTTTTTGGAACAAAGGCACGTTTGTCTATCAGGTTGTAAATCTCATCCAGCGTATGACCCGTGGAACCGGGCGCAGATAACGGCTCTGTGAAAGCTCCTGCCCGCTTTGTCCCCGGTGTTCCGTTCAGCAGACGGTTTTGTAAATGTCCTCCAGCGTGTACATGGCTGTTCCCGGATCGGTCGGCGCAAGCGGCTGGTCAAGATTTCCGGCATACACGGCACCCGAAAACAGCAGCGCCAGCGCCGCAAAAACAATCGTGCATTTTCCTTTTTTGTTCATGTTGCAATCTCCTTTTTTTTCGGTTGAAAGTTGAACATACAACTGTCTGAATCAGGATTTTCAGGATTAAGGGATTGACAGGATTTCTGTCCGCAGAGGCACGCCGGCGGCGATGCCCCTGCAACAGTAAAACGATTTTTCAAATCGTTTCATAGGTAAACGGCTTGCAAAGCCGTTTTACTTTTTGCGTGTGAGGCTTGCTGAAATTTCATTTCAGCACTCCGGAATCACAAATCCTGAAAATCCTGATCCGGACAATTATGCTCCGGAATAAAAAACGCCGGATGCTCTCCGTGTTTCGACAAGCTCAACAGGCTTGTTCACGGAGAACGTCCGGCGCAAAACATACAGGGGGCCCTGAACGGTTTTTACAAAGTGCGGGCGTACATCGGGTGAGTGAGTGAGTGAGTGAGTGAGTGAGTGAGTGAGTGAGTGAGTGAGTGAGTGAGTGAGTGAGTGAGTGAGTGAGTGAAAACTGCCTGATTTTTATAGCAAAGTCAAGAATTATTTTTAAAAAATTTGAGAAGATCATAAAATACCTCCTTATTCAAAAAGATTATAATATATATCTGACAAATTTTGCACTGTCAATAGCGGGGAAAACCCACCATTTTTATAAAATTATCATTAAACAAAGACATTTAAAACCAATGTGCAATGCAACATATCCTTTTTTTATTTAAAATTTTTTTATGCCCGCGCAAGTTTTTCTCTTTTTGGTTGTTTAATTGTCTGAATCAGGATTTACAGGATTTACAGGATTTACAGGATTTGTGTCAAGCCTTTCGGACTTGTCGGATTCCGCAGACCGGCAAGAACAGGCTGAACAGTTTCACACATTGTCCGAACCCTGATTCACAGGATTAAAGGATTTGCAGGATTTATGTCAAGCCTTTCGGACTTGTCGGATTCCGCGGACCGGGCAAGAACAGGCTGAACAGCAATCATGAAAATCCTTTAATCCTGTAAATCAGGGTTCGGACAAAAGGGAGGGATCAAAAATACCGCTGATCCCTGTGATCAGCCCGGCTCAAGAATAAAAGCAATAACTGTGCCACAATATCAGGCGCAGCTATAACAATTTCTATTTAAAATAATTCTGTTTTTCAGTGTACAAATAGAAGACAGAGGAAGGGATGATGGTATAGCCATAAACGGCCATAACCGTCCGGTGGAAAAGGGTTGAAACGGAGTTAATCTTCTGATATTTATTTTAAAAAAGCGGATATGGACAAAAATGACCTGAACAGGCTGTTTTTGTCTATAAGTTTGCAGGTCGGAAAAATCAGCGGGTTGGAAGTCCCCCTTTGAGGGGGGCAGGGGGGTGTTTCCGGCGCGGGGAGATTTTCTCGTTCCCCACGCTCCGCGTCCGCTCCGGAGTGCTGAAATGAAATTTCAGCAAGATGCAAGATGCTGACCCATTTTATAAAATTCGGTCGCTTCGCTCATTTCAGCACTCCGGAGGGCTCAGGGACGTTTGATGCCGAGACTTTTCATTTTCCGGCTCAGGGTTCTCCGGGGGATTCCCAGCATTCCCGAAGTCTTTTCCACATGCCCGTTATTCTTTGCCAGACACTCGGAAATAAAGGCTTTTTCAAACACGGCTAAGGCTTCGCGCAGGTCTGAACCCTTATAATAGAATTTTTTGGGTGAAACAGAAAGCGGCATCTCGTAAAGCTCAAAGCGGTTCAACCCCACATAACGCCGCACAGCACTCTGAAGCTCCCGGACATTTCCGGGCCAGTGATAGCGGAGCAAATCCTCCTGCACACTTTCGGGAATCAGCAGGCTCTTTTTTTCTTTATCATAAAGGGACAGAAAATAATCAACCAGCAGGGGAATATCTTCTTTCCGTTCCTTTAACGGCGGAACACGCACCGGAAAAACATGCAGCCTGTAAAAAAAATCTTCGCGCAGCGTCCCTGTTTCCAAAGCATTCCTGACATCGCTGTTGGTTGCGGAAATGATACGGACATCCGGGTCTTTCTGTTTAATTCCGCCCACAGGCATATAGCCGCCGGATTCCACAGCCCTGAGCAGTTTTGCCTGTGTTCCGGGTGTGATTTCAGCCACTTCGTCAAGGAACAGGGTTCCGTTGTCTGCCATATCAAAAAAACCCGGCTTGCTCTTTCCCGCGCCCGTGAACGCGCCCCTGCAATATCCGAAAAATTCACTTTCAAAAAGCGCTTCGGGAATCGCGCTGCAATTGACCGGAACAAAAGGACGGTCACGGCGTCTGCTCATTTCATGGATGGTGCGGGCAACCAATTCTTTGCCCACGCCCGATTCGCCGTAAATGAACACATTGCCGTCGGATTTTGATGCTTTTATAATAAATTCATATAAATCCTGCATAGCAGGGCTTTTCCCGACCAAATTGCCGAGCCGGTGCCGGTCTTTTACCGAGGCTCTGAGCTGCCGGTTTTCCCGGATAAGCCGTTCTTTTTCTGCCGCGTCCTCGATTTCCCGCAATTTTCTCAGCGTAATATCCTTCAGCGTGCCGAGAACAGAAGGTTGTGCATTCCATTCGATCCGGTTGCAGTTCCCTTCAACCCATATCTCCCGCGAATCTCCTCGGACGCACAGGGTCTGGAAATTTTCAGTCTGAATCCCCTCCATGACAGTTTGTATCAGCATCTTAAAGCGTACTTTGAAATCTTCATTTACCAAAGAAAGGAAATCTTGTCCGATCACTTGTTCTTCCGGTAAAGCAAAAATATCGGCAAATGCGGGATTCACAAATATCAACTGCATATCCCGGAGAATGAAAACCCCGTCGCCGACATTTTCTGTCAGAAAACGGTAGCGTCCCTCGGATTGCAGCAGTTCCTCGGTCCGCTCCGCGACCCGCTGTTCCAATCCGTCACGGAGAAGCTTGAGTTCCAGATGGGTTTTCACTCTTGCCATGACTTCGGCATGATCAAAAGGCTTGGTGATGTAATCCACCGCGCCGCTTTCAAGCCCTGCGGTCTTATCCTTCTGCTGATCCATGGCGGTGATGAATATGATCGGGATATCATTAAATTCCGGGCAGCTTTTGATGCGGCGGCAGAGTTCCAGTCCGTCCATTTCCGGCATCATTATATCCAGCAGGATCAGGTCCGGAAGTCGTCGGCTGATAAACTTCAATGCGTCGGTGCCGTTTTTTGCCATGCCGATACTGTAGCCTGTTTTTGACAGAATACTGCTCAGTAAACGCAGGCTGTCTGTATCATCGTCAACAATCAGTATTGATGAAGGTTTTCTCATATTTTTATTACAGGATTTTACAGGATTTTACAGGATTTACAAGATTTATCCGGATGAATTTATAAGCTGGCAGGCGGCGTGCTGACAATAAATGCAGAAAACAGAACAGGCGGGTCCATCCCCATAGACCCGCCTGTCTGCTCAAAAGGAGTGAAGTTGAAAGAAAAATAAGGTGATTTCCAGAAAAAAAGCATCCCGCACTGATGTAGAACAATTTTGTAAATTGTTTGAAACAACTTGTAAAGTTGTTTTACATCCGGAGACATTTATTTCCGGAAATCGCCTAATTATGCCTTCGGTTTTCCCATGGCTTCCGCGAACATTTCCATATTCCACGTTTTGCACTGGGCAATGTTCTGACGGAACTTGAGGAAATTGATCGTATCCTGTCCCGTGATCTTCTTGGTGTTGAATGCGCCGAAGCCCAAGAATGCCTCGCCGCCCATGTTGGCTGCCAGCCAGTGACGGTTGTAGTTCTTGGAGTAATCCCAGAAGAATTTCTTCTTTGCGCGCACGCTGTCAATGGACTTGATCAGACATCCGGGAAACAGATTGGCGAATGTCCACACGATGTTATCAACTTCTTTGTCCAGCAGTTCAAAATCCGCATTTGCCTGATGCTGTTTGATGAAAGCCTGAGCCTGTTTCAGTTCATCGCCTTTTTTGTATTCGCCGTAAACGATTTCACCGTTTTCGACATACTTATCGGTGATGATTGCGGGGTTTCTCACCCATTTTCCGTCCACTTTCAGAACCGGCACGCACTTGCTGATGAGGTTTTTCATCTTCATTTTATAAGCAGACCACATTTCGCAGGAAACGCAGTTCCACATCGCGTCTTCCATGTTGAGGAACCAGGGAAGGAAGTCTGAAGAACCGCCGTCCGGAGCGGAACCGTGTTTGGGACCTGCCTGACCGTAAATCGCCAAGTCGGAGGAAATGGCAAGGTCGCAGGCCATTCCGATTTCCTGTCCGCCCGCCACTCTCATGCCGTTCACCCGGCAGACAACCGGTTTTTTACAGGCAAGAATCGCGTCCACCATGTGGTTGAACAGTTCCATGTACTGACCGTACTCATCGCATCTCAGGCTGTAAAATTCGCTGTATTCTTTGGTATTGCCGCCGGTGCAGAAAGAATAGGGTCCGGTTCCTGTGAAAATTGCCGCCACAACGCTTCTGTCCAAAGAAGCATTTTCAAAACCGGCAATAACGCCTTTCACCATCTCGGTGGTGTAGGAGTTGTACTGGTTGGGGTTGTTCAGGCGAATCCATGATACATAAAGCCCGTCAATTTTTTCCCCGGTTTTGGGATTGGTCAGGGGCTTTTTTTCATACACAACACAAGGTGCTTCCGTTCCCCAATGAACATTGGTATGCAGCAAGTGATCTTTCATTCCGTCTTCTCTGGGCATCCACTCTAAAGCCATTGTAAGTTTTCCTCCTGTGTTTTCAGTGAGAAGTGAAGAATTATTTCTCGCTTTTCATTTCTCACTTTTAAATGGTTGTTTTTGTTTTTTTTAAAAAAAAGGTTGTTATCGTTCTCACGCGTTGCATCCTGCCGTAAAACGGGTTAAAAACCCGTTCTACGTTCCGGAGTGCTAAAATGAAATTTTAGCATTTTTTAGCATTTCCGTTTCCAAAAAATCTGCTAAAATTTCGCTTCGCTCTGTTTTTAATAAGATGACGCACTCCGGATGGACATTCTTCTTCCGCATGAGAACGAAAAAAAATCAGATTAATCAGAAATCAGGGGTCAGAACAATCCGTCTGGAAGGAGATGTTCTGTGTGCTTCGTCAAAGGTCGCCGCGATGGTACTCATGGGGCGCGTCTCGACAAATGCCTCAATGTTGATTTTCTTGGAAAGTACCATGTCCAGAACAATGGGATAATACTCAGGCAGACACCCCCATGTTCCGATAATCTCCGCGTCAAAAGCCATCAGTCTGCCGATAGCATATTCGGTTTTGGCAAGACCGAATCCGACAACAATCAGCTTTCCGGTAAAACTGAGCAATGTCAGCGCAAGTTCCTGACCGGGTTTTGCGCCGGTGACTTCAAAAATCTTCCAGCCGGTGCCGGGAAGGTCTTTTGATTTGCAAAGCGCTCTGAATTCTTTGGAAACTGCGCCCGCGTCTTTGCCTGTTGAATTGATGACAAAATCCGCGCCGAACTTCAAGGCTCTGTCCAACTTGTCCTGATTCCGGGCAATACCGATAACCGTCTTTGCGCCCAGGGCTTTGGCGGTCTGTCCCATGTATTGACCCACGCCGCCGGTGATTCCCACGACAATCACATTATCGCCGGGCTGCAAATCGGCTCTTTTGGCTGCCTGATACGGCGTGGTTGCAGCATCCGCCACAACTGCCAGATGCGCCAGCGGCACATTGCCCCGATTTTTCACTTCGCAGAGATCAATGCTCGGCACCGGAATATGGCTTGAAAAGCCGCCGTACATCGCAAGGCTGTTGCCCGGCATTTTCTGGGCAAGACATCTGTTGCCCCGTCCGGTTTTGCAGAGAATGCACTGACGGCAGGGCATAACTGCGGGAATAATCACTTCTTTTCCGATCCACGCCGCATCGCCGGCAACGACGGTTCCTGCAATTTCGTGTCCCAATGCGAGCGGGGGTTTGGAGACGGTCGGCACGCCGTCATAGAAATAGCCCAAATCTGTGTGGCATACGCCGCAGCCTGCAACTTCAACCAGCACTTCGCCTGCTTTCAGTTCGGGTACGGGTATTTCTTTTTTCTCAAGTTTGCCCGGAATGACTTCGCCGGTTTCTTTGTTTTTTGAGGTCGGCTGAACCATCTGCCACGTCATGATTTTATTCGGTACTGCTGCCATGCTGATTCTCCTTACTTAAATAAATTGAGATGCAATTAGAATTGAAGATGATATACTGCCAACCGGTATAAATTGCGCTTTTAAAATCTGCCGTAAAACGCCCGGCTGAAATCAGACGCAAACCGTTCTGCCGATAAAACGATTTGCAAAATCGTTTTACAAAAGCCCAGATTATGACGGTGGTAAGTATATATATAATTCGGAAACGGATACTTAAAAATCCGTGCTGTCCTGGAAAATCCGTGTAAATCTGCGGTTTATTCTTTACAAGTCTTACGCAAGCTGCTATATGCTTTTTCCAAAATTACATTGTAGCTACAATGTAACCAAAAAGAAGTGGCTTGTCAATATTTTTTCAAAAGAATGACATGAAAAAATGAATATATTGAAAACAATGGTTTTTTTAGCCACGAATGCACACAAATTTAACCACGAAAGAAACGAAAACCACGAAATTCTTTTTCATAAATTTCGTACATTTTCGTGGTTAAAAACTTCGTGTTCATTCGTGGTTAAAAAAACAGCACACTTATTTTTTAAGGAGAAGATTGTTTTATGATTGTCAGAAATCTTAATGATAAAGAGGTATTGGAGACCACATATCTTGCACACGGCGGCGCGATTGCCCAGATGGTACTTGACCGCCGGATATTGAAAGAAATCGGATTCCTTGCCATTGCGCGATTAGACCCGGGCAAGGAAATCGAAGCGCATGTTGATCCGATGGAGGAAATTTATTTTGTCCTTTCAGGGACCGGGGAAATGCGGGTGGACGATGAAAAGCGTCAGGTCAGCCCCGGAGATGCGACATGGATACCGACCGGCTCAAGCCACAGCCTGCTGAATAACGGACAGGAAGATTGCCTCATTCTCGTGGTTGCATCTCCCGCGTGGTAAAAAATTTTCTCGCAAAGACGCACCTGTTTTGTAGAGGGAATTTTTAATTCGCTTCAGAGCGATTTGAAAAATCGCTCTACATTTCTTTCGTTGCGAACTTTGCGGTCTTTGCGAGAAATTATCACGGCGCAAGCAGCACCTTGTCGCCGAAATGCTTTGACAAAGCTGCCGACAGCGCCTCTGCCGCGCGCTGATCCGGCAATTCCATCATGAGTTCGCCTTTTTCGCCCACGACCAATTTTCCGTATTTCTCAACCACATCGGCAACTTCCGACGGCTCCACATTCCACCAGCCTTTGGTTCTGAGAAGCAGTTCTTTTCCTTTCAGACGGTTAGGCGTAACAAGGTCTATGCTTCTGAACCATGAATCCCATCCGATCTGCGCGGGCGCACGCAAAACCGGACTGACCGGATCATTATAAATGCGGCAGCGTCCGAATAATCTGAGTCGAATCACGATACAGCCTCCCAAACTAACGATGCGAGGGCTTTGTCATTTTCCGGCAAAGCCTCTTTTGAAATTTCAATATTCTCAATATGAAAGGCTCTTGCCAAACAGTTCAGGTAAATTATCTGATATTCAGCTTCGTCAAGATACAATTCTTTCCTGTGAGCAACAGCGCAGGATTGCTCAAAAATTTTCTTGGCAATTTCCCTGATATGCCTAAGTCTGGCGTCAAAGGGAGATATTTTCATTTTTTTCAGAAATTCCCTTTGCGCTTCCTCAATAGAGGAGAAAATCCGCCGCATTTTTTGTATTCCGGGATCATGTCCCCATTCGTCTTGCATTATTCAGCTCCTGTTAATGAACCACGAAAGCACGAAAAAAAAGCGAAAAGCACGAAAGAATCATTATATTTTCGTGTTTTTTCCTTTTTTTCGTGCTTTCGTGGTTCAGCTTTTGTGTTCCGATAATGATAAGACGTTTCGCCGGAATGTAAAGATTCACTGCTTCTCCCACCGCTTTTTCAATTCCCGGATAAAATCTTCCGCGCTGCCCCAGAATATGCTGACAGAAGCTTCCTCAAAATATTTCTCCAAATACTGACGCGCCCGCTCCGGGTTCAGAATGCTGCCCTGTTCCGGATCAACCTGCACGCCCACATGTGCATATTTTTTGCGCCGCCGGCCGCCTTCTCTGCTCATGATGCTGCGGAACAGCACCCGGAAATCCCAGTCATCTAACCTGAAACCGATAAACAGAAGCGCTGTATCCACTAATTTCCGGCGCACCACGCCCGGAATCAGTTCTTTGTTGCCGGTCACGCCGATGAGGTAGTCAAAGTAGTCATCTTCGGTGAGAACCAAAGATTCGGGTTCCCGAATCCTGCCGAAAAGATGATAGACCAGCGGATTTTTATTGTCAGGCTGATAATCCGGTTCATCATCGTAAACAGACGGAATACCTTCGATTTCCGTGTTCCACCGGCACATATCCGTCCGGGGCGATTTGCCTGCGGCTGTGAGCGCGGTATCCAACAGATTACCGTAATCGCTTGTGATATAAATCGGCAGGGGAAGCTCTGCCAGAATGCGGTGCGGATCATCGGGATCGCTTTCACGGCGCAGGTTTCCGACAGCCTTCATCAGTTCTTCCAGCGGGGCTTTATCCAACTCATCCGGCAAAGCTTTTCCGTAGTGTCTGAGCAATTCTTGGCGCAGGTATTCCTGAAATTTGTCTCGCGGAAAAAAATATTCCTGATTGACAGCGAGATATTGGGCAACCTGCGGCAGGTCTTCTTTATGATGCGGTGCCATAGGAAAATGATAGGATTCAGCCCAGCGCCGGGCAATCTCGCGGCGTGATCCGAGCAGGGATTCGCTCAACCCCGGTCCCAGTATGGGCGTACATCGGCTCTGACGGATATTGTTGATCAGCGCGGGCCACTTTTCCATTCCCTGCTGATCCCCGGCAAATCCGGGCGTGTACCAGAGCCGACCGCTTTTGAGGCGCATGAACAGCACCGGCATCCACCAGTCAGGGCGGTCCCGGACAGCACCCCGCGCTACAGCCATTGCCCGGTCAATCTGTCCGTCCCGATGCAGTTCTTCAAAAAAGACCGGCATAAATTTTGCCACCGTCTCCATGGTCACATTTCCCTGCATGGCAAGCACTGCCGGGATACCGGCTTCGGACAGACGGGGCCCCAGCGCAGCCAATGCCGCATCTCCGTTTCCGGTGCCGGTTCCCGCGCTCTGGCATGAGGCAAGCACAACCAGACGCGGAATCTTCTGAAGTTCGTTCAGCCGGGCAATGAGTTCGCTTCCGGGAGTTCTGGCGACTCTGCCCGAGTCATCTTCGAGAAAAAGCTGCGGTTCGCCTTTGACTAACGCTCCGTGACAGACGATATACAGAATATCGCATCCCTCACGCAGTCCCGCCGTCATATTATTCAGAGTGGCTTTCTTTTCCTTGCCCAGCACAGACAAGCGGATACGCACCAGACCCGCCTCAGCCCTTTCCGATTCTGCTTTTACGTCTATGCAGGCAAGGCTGTAGTCGGAGAGATTGGCGGGATTGGCAATCACGACTGAGGCGTTCAGGTCAGCCGCGGCCAGCAGACGCACAGGGCGGCAGTCAAGGCTGCTGAGATAGCGCGAGAAAAGAACTTTTTCTCCGGTCAGCAGCGGTGTTTTGTCTCGCGGGTCCCGCAGACTTTCCCATCGCAGCAGATGCAGTTCCGATGCGCCTGTCCAGATGAAGAGCCGCATACGCAGCGGAATATTCAGGGCTTGGGCATTCCCGCAGGCTTTGTCAAAAGCGGACAAAACTTCCGGGTCTGCGAAAAAGCTTTCGGAAAGCAGTTGGCCGTATCGCTCGCTGTTGAGAATATTTTCCTGCAATGCGGCGAAATCAAAGCGGATAAGGGGACCCGATCTCAGCAGACGGATATCCGCGTCGCTGTCCGGCTGGCTGAAGCGCATTTCAACCGCATAGCTGTTGTCGTAACAACGGTAAAGACCGACTTCAAGGTCGGCATAATCAGTATAAGATGACATCTGTTTTTTCTCCCGGCGGATGTGCAGGGCACCTATCGTTCTCGTTCCCTCTCGATGTGTATATAGCCTTTGTCAAAGTCGTTGCTGTTGAGCATTGCCGATCAGTTCCTGCCGGGTATAACCAAAATTGAATAACCGTATTCCGATAAAATATCGGCAGACTTTTCGCTGGCCAAGTCCATCAGTTCAAATTCACGTTCCTCATCTGTCGGCACCGTAACATTGATCCATAAATCACGGGGGTCTTCAGGGCTTGATGTGATATTTATCAGTTCAACTTCGGGAAATTTTGCTTTGACAGATTGAAAAAAATCTTCCGCCAACTGCTGCTGTTTAAGGTTTGTCATAAGATGCGAACTCCTTTTCAATGCCTGTTACAAACTCTTTTGTTTTTGTCAACTGTCGTAATGCCACTTTCTGACTGAGCAATTCCCTTTTGTAATCAGCGCGGTTTCTCACAGCCTGCAAATCAGGGAGATATGATTTGAAATGCCCTGAAAAGATTTTCCGCCTGTGAATCAGTTCTCCGTTAAAAATTGCCTGAACCCTGCTGTGTTCGATTTTATCGCCTGTTATGCCATAGTGGGCGAGTGCGGCAATCGCCATCTGAAATGCTGAATAATATGCTCTTGTTACAGAAGCATTGTATAATTTATGCTCAAATAATATCTGAGCAGCTTTTAAATTTTCTTTTGCTTTTTGGAAAAATTCAGGGAACATCTTTGATAACCTGTTTTTTCAGCCTTTGTTAAAATGGTTGCCGTTCAGCACTGCCGATAAATTCCCGTCATAAAAATGTAACTTCAAAATAATACGTTTCATACTGGCATGTTATGCCTGCTTCAATGCGCTGTCATCCGTATCGTAGGGCAACTGGAAATTCCCGGCAACGATTCCCGGAACTGTGATGTCCTCATCCAAAGACTCCCACCGCAGCGCATAGCCGTTCAGGCGAAGGGTGACATCTTTTAACTGCGCCTCAGCCGCTTCTTTCAGAATACGAAAACGGTCAGCAGGAAAAGCGATAATACGTCCGTCTGTCAGTTCGATAAAAATCATCCGTCCTTCTGACCATACTCTGATTGCCGCGGGTTCGGCTTCCATTTTTTCAGAGCTTGTGAAATTCATTGTTTTGAAAAATCAGTTTCTCTGTTCGCCGAATGTTCTGGGGTGAAACGCCTTAATCATTGAAATGATTCGGATAGTATTATCTTCATGCTCTGTGAATAAGTGATTCGACTCATAAGTGAAGTTTTGCCGCTCTCTGCATGACATCCTGCACATAGCGCCAAGCCGCAGGCAATGCGGTTATCGCACCTCCGGGCAGACTGAATCTCACAGCCAGCACGGCTGCACCGGTCATAATCTGCGCCAGCATTTGAAACAGCGCAGTCCGGGAATTTAATGTAAATGAGACATTCCGCTGATGCAGCGAGATAAAATCCTCCTCCGTGAGATGCCAGAGCGTTTTCATGTCGCCGCCGATACCGGCGCGGGTGCAGGCAAACAAGTTTTCCTCAATCCGGGTTTCAACGCAGAGCGTGGGCTTGAGAAATTCGGGTATCTTTCGGATAAATGCCTCAAACCCGCTCACGGTTTCCGAATACTTATCCGAAAATCCCCATCCGAAAGATACCGAATCTTTTCCGTAGTTTTTCAGCCATGCGATATGCTGCTGCAAGCGCATTTCCGGGCTGTCTGTATCCGAATCCGCAGAAATGCCGAAAGACAGCGAGTCATTCACAGATAAATGTCTGAGAAATCCCCCTCCTTTTGAAAGCGCATGAATTTTTGTCTGCAAATCTCTTTCCAAACGAGATATTGACGCGTCTGCCTCAAGCGAATCATCCGGCAATGAAATGAGACATCCGGTCTCTTCCTTCAATTCCGAAGGCTCTGAAAAAGAAAGAGACGCGGAAGGAATATCTTGCCATAAGCCCAGCAGTCCCTCTCTGCTTTTTTTTTCGATATGAATGATAAACATTTGGATAGACTCATAAAACCATTTCATGAAAATTCGCAAGAGCCATTGACACCACAGTAACAATATCCTCGAATATATGCTCAACTGCCGTATAAAAGCTGTGCAGATTCAGCGCCACACCGTCCATATAACTGTCATCATTGTTATTTTTTGCTTTGTCAAGCAGAAATTCCGCACGGCTGACCACACGTTCCGTATCCGCCAGCACCTTACGCCTTTTATGAAGATACGAGCGTTTTCCAAAACAGTTTTTGCCCGGTCTTCGGAAACGGTGAACATTTCCTGATAATCGGCTCGCTGACGCAAATCAAATGCTTCGGTCAGCCATTTGGAAAATTCCTTATCAAACATACCGTTTTTTACAAATTCACGATTGAACAGCGAAATAGCTCCCGAATGTTTGGAAGTCTTATTTCCGGTAAATGCCAGCAATGAAAGCACCGCATAAAACATTGCATAATAAGAGCGGCTTACCGAAGAGCGATATTTTCCATTATCAAAAAGAATTTGGGCGGAATCCAGCGACTCATCTGCCTGTTCAAGACGATAATGCGCCAATGCCTCAAGATTCTCTTTCATGCTGATATTCCACGTTCTAAAACCGTTTTAACCAAAGCACTTTCAGAACATGGACCTCTTTCAAATATGTCTTTGGCATAAGTAACTGTTGAAATCAGCATATCATTTTCAAATCCGAGTTCCCATGCGATATCCATAATGGATTTGTCAACCGTATCGTCAAGCTGATTCACGACTACGCAGACATCCAAGTCTGATTCTTGCGTATATGAGCCTGTTACCCGTGAACCGAATGCCCAAATCCGGGCTTCCGGATAGCGATTTCGCACAGATGAAGCGAAGGCAGATAATATGCGGCGATCTTCTTTTGTCATAACCGCCTCCTTTCTTTACTACGCCTAATTATAGCCGGATATTCTCTTATTATCAAGCGTAAGATTCAGTTTCAGAACATTGACAATCGGATCGCTGAACGGAAAGCGTTCAATCTGCTGTTCGACAACCGCTTTTACGGCATTTTCGTTAATCCCGCGGACTTTTGCCACGCGGGATACCTGAATCATTGCCGACTCAACGCTGATATGCGGATCAAGTCCGCTTGCCGATGCTGTAAGCAGATCCGACGGAATAACCGCATCTGAAGCAAGCCCGTTTTCTGCACGGACAGCAGTAATTCGTTCTTTAATAGCATTTTTAAGCGATTCGTTATTTCTGAATGATTCCAAACAGTGTTCCCGCAGTTTCGGACAATGCCTTCAGAAAAGCAGCCCTGTTGGTCTGCGCCTGCGCCACCATGACCCGGTGAATCCGCCACAATTGCTCGTCAATCCCCGCGCCGGTCAGGGCTTCTTGTCCTTCCCCGGCGCTCTGCGTTCTTTCAGGAATCAGATTGACCATATCGCCGTCAGACTCAATCCGGGTGTATGCCCGGAGACCTGCGCCGCCGGAAAATGTTTTGGTATCAGGATGATAGGCTGCGGCTTCCAAGTTATCGCTCGTATAAGTCATCACTTCCAGACTGCTCAGATCATCCACCGCACGGGAAAGCATTTCTATCACCTTTTTGGAGACATCTTTCAGGGAAGACACCGCATCTTCTCCGATTTCTATCAAGCCGAATTCCACGCCGAGCATATCGGGAAAGGTATTGACCCGGTTGAGCCAGCCTTTGAGAAAAACTTTCAGTTTGGGATTCTTTTTGACAAGTGCCTGATAATAAGCAATCCGCCCGTTTTTGTAACGCTGATAGACTTCCCGCTGGTCAAGGCTGTCAAGGATTCCTACGGTCGCGGGACCGATAACGCCGTCTATGCTGACGTTCTGTCCCATATCTTTGAGAACCCGCTGCAAAAGTTTTGCGCCGTTTCCCCCGGCATTGACGTAAAAATCAAAGACAATATTTGCCAATTCCTGAAGTGAGACTTCATCCCCTCTGATCTTATCCCAGTACATCTTCTTATAAATCTTGCCTGCCTGCTCATCTGTCAGATTTTTCAGATTATTCAGCGTGGGTTCGACGCCTAAAAGACTTTGGGCAAACAGCCTGAAAGTAGTCATTGTGACGCCTTTGTTGGTCGCGCCGCCCGGATCGCTGGGATGATCCACAAATCCGCCTTCATGCTTGAGCAGATGAGGAAAAAACACATTGAAATCTGCCATAAAACCCCCCTTAATTGAGAATTGAGAATTGAGAATTGAGAAATTATTTCTCAATTCTCACTTAATCAAAGTTCCGGCGACTTCTGCAAGGGCTTTGACAAACGCAAGTCTGCCGGTTTGCGCCTGAGCCACCATTGTTTGATGGATATGCCATAATTTCTCATCAACGCCCGCGCCGCTGATGGCTTCTTCTCCGTCCTGAAGCACTTGCAGCCGTTCCGGAATCAGGTTAATCATGTCGCCGTCTAATTCGACACGAGTATATGCTTTCAGCCGCGCAGATTCGCCGAAAGATTTTGTCTTGGCGTCATACTCAATATTCTCAAGATTGTCCGCGGTATAAGTCATGACTTCAAGGCTTGTCAGATCATCCACAACCCGCGACAGCATTTCAGTTAATTTTACGGAAATATCTTTGAGAGAATCAGCAATGCTTTTGCCCATATCAAACAGCCCGAAATCTGTTTCAGCCAGATTCGGCGGCCTCGGAGAAGGTTCGCTTTCCTGCTTGGATACAGCACTTTCCGGTTCCGATGTCTCCTTGTGGGAAGGAGAAGGAGGAATCTCTTGCGCCGATTTCTCAGATACCGGATCATCAGTTTGTTCTTCCAGCAAAATCGGCTGTTCATCGGCCTGATGCGAGGCTTTTACCTCAATCACGGGACGCTCTGCCGGAATATCTTCTCCTGCGGCTACGGGCAGGCGTACCGCGGGATCGCCGAGGATGACATAACTGCGGGCGTCGTTGTTTGCCGTCCATATCCCTGCCAATTCATAAGGATTCGGCTTTTTCCCGTATTCGATTTCCTCAAGTTCGATACTGAGGTCTGATGCCAGTTCAGCATATCGGTCGTCGAAAAATTCAAACGCAGAGCCGACCGGATGCCCTTCTAAGAGACGTTTCAACGTGCTTTCAAACACCGTTGTCTGAGGCTCGACCCCGGGCCAGGCAAAAGAATAGCCCCATGCCCGTTCTACATGTCCGACGACCGCCAGCGCGCTGCCTTTGGAATGACTCAGCATCTTTGTCGGCAAGCCCGCCAGAAACGGATAAGGCGCAATTGCCTCACGCTTTTTGAATGACTGCTTGGAAAACTCGTCATTCAAGGGCGTTCCCGCGCCGTAACAGGCAAAATAAAAGGCAATCAGCCCCAGCAGATTTGCCTCCTGAGTCAAATCTTCGCCGGCAAAATAAAAATCTTGGGGAACCGAGCCTTTGCCTTTCCATTGCAGGGGCCCGGGCCAGTCCTGACAGAGCAGTGCGCCCTGATGCGGAATCTGCCGCGAGTCATTCAAAGGAAAAGACATGCCGTGACTTGCTGTGAAAAGCAGCGCCGGGGTCATATCTCCGCCGAGGAGCCGGCTTAACCGGGCTTTGTTTGCCTCATCTTTCAGAAAGGTCTTGAAACGCCAGTCCGGCTGGTCTTTCGTCAGGCGTTCAAACAAAGGTTTTACCAGATAATCCGCGCTTAAATTCGTTGCTTTGTCATCCGAATTTGCCACGCCGAAAAAACTCATCTCACGAGGCAGGCGGATTTTCCCGGTTTCCGCTGCTTTGACGCCGGCAGCGTAATTGGCATATTCCTGAAGGGTATTGAAACAAATTCTGCCCACAGCAAACTGCACATCCAACTGATACTGAAACTCGTAAGGAATCGCGGCAGGGCTTCCCGCAATCATGAGATAATACGGCATCCGCTCCGGGTCCACAGGACCCGGTGAGACATTGTGCCGGGCGAGAAATTTGGGTTTTGTCTCTCCGGGACGATAGCCATCGCCTTTTTCATAAATCCTGAAGCGCTCGCCCGCCTGATCTTTCCGCAAAGCAATCAGTTCGCTTAACGCCTCCTTAACCGCAGGGTCCGCATCATGAGTAAAGATAATTCCCCACCCGGATGCCGCCAGATTTTTGGGATCAATTCCCTCGGCAAGTCCGTAGTGGTCTCCCTGCGTATGCCTGAATTTCAACTCGTCGAGATTTTCAGGCTTTTCTCCGCCGGTGATAAATCCGGCTAATTTCCCGCTGCTCATCGGCGGCATACCGTAGTCGCCGGTCGCGCCGTCTATCCCGTTGAAATAAAGGAGTTCCTGATTTTCCATGTCGTCTGACATTCCTGTTCTCCTTGCATGTTAAAATCTCGTATTACATAATAAGGTGGGCATTTCATGCCCACCCTACGGAAGTGCAAAGTAGAACGGGTTTCAAACCCGTTTTACTATTTTTGTCTCGCCCCTCACCAGTAGAACGGGTTTCAAACCCGTTTTACTGAGATTCTCCGCAAGTAGAACGGGTTTCAAACCCGTTTTACTATTTTTGCCTCGCCACTCACGCATTCAGGTCTGAGATCGCTCCGAAGTGCAAAGTAGAACGGGTTTCAAACCCGTTCTACTATTTTTGTCTCACCACTCACCAGTAGAACGGGTTTCAAACCCGTTTTACTGAGATTCTCCGCAAGTAGAACGGGTTTCAAACCCGTTTTACTATTTTTGTCTCACCCCTCACCTATTCAGGTCTGAGGGATTCGCGGCCGTTGCATCAGATAAAGGATTCCGTAAAGCGCCAGCCCTATGGGATAAACCCAGTATCGCCCGCTGTGGGGGATTCCCAGCCATGACGCCACCGCATCGGGACGCATCAGCATAAAGGTCACGCAGAGAAAAAGCGGTATCTCATAAAATTTGTTCCGCGCCACAAACCAGCCCTGCGTTGCCGATGCAAACGCGAAATTTCCGATACATGCCATCACAAAAATAAGAATAGCCTGAGTCCAACTGTTGATATTGTGCAGAATCAGATCGCTGTTGAAGATGAACATAAAGGGCATTATCGCAGTACGGATATGGTATTTGAATCCCTGTATGCCAGTGGGGATGATCGGGGATTTGGCAATGGCTGATGCCGCGTAAGTGGCAAGTCCCACAGGCGGCGTATCATCTGCAAGTACGCCGAAATAAAAACAAAACA
>JAIFKL010000312.1 GCA_020049595.1 Desulfobacteraceae bacterium | reverse complement strand
TGCCAGAGCATTGGATTGTCTCATGCCCATGCTTCATAACTACCACACAGAAGGCAAGTCATGGAAAGAACACGGAATTGTCAGCAAGCAGATACTGCGCCGGGTGAGCGGGCTTCAGGATGTTTCCGACACGCTCTGGCAGTTTGCCTGCTCGGTGATCCGCGACGCTGTGAAAAAGGGTTATTTATCTGAATAAACATAAAGCAGTAATAATAAGTCAGTAAAACGGGTTTCAAACCCGTTCTACAGCGGGTCAGTAAGACGGGTTTCAAACCCGTTCTACAGCGGGTCAGCAAAACGGGTTTCAAACCCGTTCTACAGCGGGTCAGCAAAACGGGTTTCAAACCCGTTCTACAGCGGGTCGGTAAAACGGGTTTCAAACCCGTTCTACAGCGGATCAGTAAAACGGGTTTCAAACCCGTTCTACAGCGGGTCAGTAAAACGGGTTTCAAACCCGTTCTACAGCGGTCATTCTTTGCTAAACCCGTTCTACAGCGGTCATTCTTTGCTTCGCTCGGAATGACACATCACTGCTTTTGTATCACCACAAAAATTTGCACAGCAGAGCGAAATTTAATTTTGCTTTACGATGGCGAATCAGATGATTACTTTTACCTTTCTGACACATCCCGAGCCGGAGCAGATTCGGCAGATTGTTTCCCTTTACTGCGCCGAAGGCTGGCTGTCCGAACAGGCTGACAGCTTTGATCTGGTCGGCAGAATCATCGCCGGAAGCCACTGCTTTATGATTGCCGAATCTGATAAAACTGTCATCGGCATGGGCAGGAGCATCAGCGACCGCATCAGCGATGCTTATATTCAGGATGTCGCGGTAAAAAACGAATACCGAAACCGGGGCATCGGCGGAAAAATCATTCAATTGCTGTTGGAACGCCTTCACGCAGACGGGCTGAACTGGATCGGTCTGATTGCTGAAAAAGGAACGCATCATTTTTATAGGGAACTCGGTTTTAAAGAAATGCCGGGTGCCGTCCCCATGTTAATCAAATCTTAAACTTTGGCATATCATGAATCTGAAACACTTAAAAATTAAAGATTACCCGAATTTAAAACATTTTTTCAGCAGGCAGACATATAATCTCTGCGTGTATTCGCTCCCGTCAATTCTTGTCTGGAACAGCGATGCTTATCAGCCCTGCGGCGCAATACTACATGATGAAAGTCTTATTATCGCTGCGGAATTTGAAGCCACCCATGCCGAGAAACGGCATCTGATTCTTCCCATATCTCCGAACAGAGAATTTTCACCCGAAGAACTGTATGAAATCGCCGGAAAACTCGGATTTGACAAATACTGGTTTGTCCCGGACGGGTATATAGAACATTTCGGGAGAAATCGGATTGAATCCTTTTTTGAAATCATACACCAGACAAAACTTGAAGATTACGTTTATCTCCGGGAAGATTTGGCGGAATTGAAAGGCAACAAATATTCCAAAAAAAGGAATCTTATCAGTCAGTTTAAAAAAGAATACGATAAAGAAGACAGGATAGCAGTTGAAAAAATTACATATACCGTTGTCCCGGAATGTACGGATTTTCTGGAAAAATGGTGCAAAGAACGTGACTGCGATAAAGAGCCGGGCGGCGATCTTTCCTGCGAAAAGCTGGCGGCGATAAATATGCTTGAAAACATTGAATTTCTCGAAGTTCCCGGTATTCTTCTGCGTGTTGACGGCATTGTCAGCGCATTCGGCGTCGCATCTCATCTGAATCAGGACATGGGCGTTCTGCATTTTGAAAAAGCTTTTGCAAATATAAAAGGGCTTTATCAATATTTCGATCAGTTATGTGCAAGGCTTCTTTTTTCGGACAAGAAATATATCAACAAAGAAAGCGATATGGGAATGCCGGGACTTGCCCAAGCCAAGGAATCTTATTATCCTGTTATGAAAGTAAGGGCTTATGAGCTGAAAGTCAAAAGCTGAACCACGAAAACACGACCATCTTACTAAAATCAGGTATGAAAAGCACGAAATATTGATATTTTTTCGTGCTTTTCGTTTCTTTCGCGCTTTCGTGTTCCATGTTTCAGAACGGATTCTCATAAAAAATATAATTCGTTGAATAATCGCTGAATTCAAAATAAACTTTCTTTTCATCTTTGTCTGCTTTGTAATTGAGATTTTCGTCTAAATAGCCATAGCCGTAGCGGTAAGCTCTGGCCTGTTTCTCCGAAGTGCCGTAGGCTGTGGAAAGCTTGTCAATATTGATGAAGCGTTTCACCAGCTTTTCCCCGGCGTAAACTTCAAGCACGCCGTTTGTGCCTGTCCAATTCTGAAATGAACGGCTGAGTTCATTCTGGGATTCCTGCGTACATCCGGACATCCCCGTAAACAATGCCAACAAAACCAATACCATTACCATTACTTTTTTCATCAATCGCTCCTTGTTGCGTCAATCAGGTTTATCAAAGAATGTAGTAGGTGGGCAGCTTGCTGCCCACCTACGCCTGTAACTCATCATAAAATAAAATAATAGCCTAATCACATCAGAATTTCAACATAAATTTTGGCTGTTTCCCTTGACACATTTCGGACTTTCTCTTACTATCTGTTTTATAGAAATAGATATATTTTTTATTATATTAACCTGACTGACCCGCGTGATGAAATTCCCGGAAAGCCCTCCTGTTTGTTATGTTTGCGGCTCTGAGCAGGGAGCGTAAGCGACCGGGACCAATCTGAAAAAAGACTCGCTTACGCTCGTGGCTCAGAGCCGGGAGCTTGAAAAATATGAGTATGCCGAACAAACATTCCTGTGCAGTGCGTGAGAACGAGAGCCGAAAAAGCAGATCGCCGATGATTTATCTTGTGATCGGTCTGATCCTTTTATTTTGTGAATTTTCTTGCGAATCTGTCCGCGGGCAGGAAAAAAGCAATCTGCCCTCTCTTGTCGTTACGGTACAGAAAAACGAAAATATCCGGGACATCGCAAAAAAATATCTTAACAATCCCGATCTCTGGGAAGATATTCTTCGCGCCAACAATCTGAAAAAACCGGATGAAATAAAGCCCGGACTCTCTCTTCACATTCCGGTCGAGGCAATACGCCGTGCAAATGCGGAACTGGAAAATTCAAAAAAACGGATTCAGGAAGCCACAGAAGCCGGTGCCAAAATATTTGCGGCAGAGATGATTACCGAGGCTATCCGGCTGGAAAACGCCGCGCTTGAAAAACGAACAGCAGGGGACTGGGCCGGATGCGCTGAAAATGCCGTTTCCGCAGAAAAGGAAGCCAAAAAAGCTTTGGAAGCCAGCATATTGAAACATGATGTGCCTGCCGAAGCCGTGGTGAACTATCGTCAGGGAAAGGTTGAAAGACGAAAAGTGTCTGAAAATATTTGGAAAAATATTTCTCTTTATGACATTCTGCTGGAAGGCGAAAAAATCCGCACACTTTCCCAATCATCCGCCGAGATTCTTTTCAAGGATGACAGCCGGCTTCAACTGAAAGAAAACGCACAGGCTTTGATCCGAAAAATGCGGGCAAATCTTTTGGAGCGCAGTGAGGAGGCAAAAGTCAGCCTCATAGAAGGCAATGTGCTGGCGCTGCTTTCCGGCGGGAAAAAAGTTCAGCTTGAAGTTGAAGGCATTGAAACAAATGCCAGTTCCCGGCGATTCCGCGCCGGAAAAGATCAAGACGGGCAGGTCACATGGTTTGCTGTTGATGACGGCGAACTTGAAATCAATGCAAAGGGCAAGAAAGTTTTGCTCAAAAAGAATCAGGGTTCCGTAGTGCCGGACAATCATCAGCCCTCGGATCCCAAAGACCTTCTGCCGGCACCTGTTCTGCTTGAACCCCCGGACGGGCATGAGCGATTCGACATAAACACGAGCCTGAAATGGAAAAAAGTAACAGGCGCGGAAAGCTATATTTTGGAACTCTCTGAAAACGCTTTGTTTTCACAGATTGTCTGGAGTGAAAAAATCCCGGATACCACCGGCATCCTTTCAGGTTTGGCAGAATGTGTTTTTCCGCAACAGCTCGGCGGGGGGGCGTTTTACTGGCGGGTCACTGCTGTCTCCCAGGACAAACTGCCGGGACGCATCAGCAAATCCAGATTCCTCCGCATCATCAAGGATGACACGCCGCCGTTTCTTGTGCTTCAGTTCCCGGCGTCCGATCAGACGGTCTCCGAAAATACTGCCGAAATATCTGGCATCACTGAAAACAATGTTTCACTTTTCATACAAAATCAGAATGTTAAAATCGGTGATGACGGAAAATATCAGTTCCGCTGCACGCTTTCCGAAGGAGAAAACCGCATCATTGTCAAAGCTGTTGACCGGAGCGGAAATATCACCAAGGCGGAACGCGTCATCACATACATTCCGACCGGCAAAACAGAGTTGTCTTTTGATCCCTCTCTGATACAATCTGCGCCCAACTGCTTTGTTATGAAGCAGCCCTCTTTTATGCTGTCAGGAAAAACACAGCCGGAAAGTGTTGTCGCTGTGCGGAATGAAAGATTTTCCGCATCTTCGGTGACGAATGCGGAAGGGCGTTTTGAAATCAGTGTGCGGACAGAAGGGCAGAAAGAGGAATTTGAGATTACCGTCACGACTCGTTCCGGCGAGACAAAAACAGACCGTTTCAGCACTGAAATTGACAATGAACCGCCGGTCATAAAATTTTCACAGGAAATACCTTCTGCGACGGCAAAGAAGGAAATATCTCTTACCGGACAGGTTGAGGGCGCAGCAGTGCTGAAATTAAACGGAAAAGAAGTGATGCTTGAAAAAGAAAAGGAGAAAGCCGGAAGTTCATCTTTCCAAGTTTCAACCCAACTGTCACCGGGCATGAATCCGCTACGTTTTGAAGCATCGGATCGTGTGGAAAATCTGAGTGTTGTTGAAAAAGAGATTCTGCTGGATGCGGACCCGCCCCGCCTTATTGACTATTCGCTTTCATTGCGGGAGGCAAAAGGCGGAGAAGAGATACGCGTGACGGTTCGGGCTGAGGATGTCAGCGACCTTGTAAAAGCATCTGCCTTTGTGATACAAATCGGAAACTGGACATATAAAGGACAAATGGTACGCTCCGGCGCAAAAAAAGAGTATGCCGTTTCTTTCCGCGTGCCGAACAATGTAAAAGGCAAGGTGAAACTGAAAAGTCTCGCCTTATCAGATTATCTCGGAAATAAACAGGAATTGAGAATTGAGAATTGAACACTTCCTATTTCTCAATTCTCAATTCTCAATTTTCAATTCTCAATTAAAAAGGTCATTATGAAACGAAACGCATTTTTACTTATTCTCTTTTTATTTTTATTTTCCTCTTTCCCGGTTTCGGCTTATGAAACTACTTACATGGTCACTTACGGACCCGACGCTGGAACCATTGAGGGAGATGATGACTTTTTACAAGTCATTTTTATCCGCATTCCCGAACAGGCGGATTCAAAAGCCCAAGATGCGGTTTACCTGCGTATTTTCGACGCTGACTGCGGGGGAGTGCTGGATGCCCGATATTCAAAAGAATGGGACACCCGCACCCGGTTACGGCTCTTCGGCGGAAAAGACGCATACAGCCTTCCGGGCTTGAAAAAAGCGTATCCGTCTCAAGCCGATATCTCTGCCGGCGAACTGATCGCAGATGAGACATTCGGTGAAGATGCTTTCCGTGACAACCGATGGTATTCTTTTGCTGAAACCCGTTTGGACAAAGGCGAAAAAGCAGATAATTTCAGATATTTCAAGCTGATTGTCGAGGGGACGGAAGGCGATGACGGCAACCGCTTTCTGATTGCCGTCACCCGTGAATCCCGGCGCAATATTCCTTTTCCCGGCACGGAGATATTCAGTTTCGCGCCCACCATTCATCTGCCGCGAGACGATGTTTTTGCGGAAATCCGTTTTTTCGCACCTGAAGATGTTCAGGAAGTGACAATAAACAATTTTGATCTTGCCAATGCCTTTATCGGCTTGGATACGGCTTTCAGGGCAAATCTTCCGATAGAGACATCCGGTCAGAACAAATGGGCAAAAACAACGCTTCAGTTGGATAAAAACGAGACCGGCAGGGCGGTTGCCATCCGTTTTGCCGGGGGCGAGGAAATGCCCAATGACGCCACTTTCTATGTGACCGACAACAAAGATAGCATCCTTCCGATTCAACTTCCCGTATTGCTTCAAAAGCCGAATGAACGCCCCATGCCCCGCATAAAACTCGATTTGCTTGCAGATTGCAGCGCGTTTCTTTTTGACGGCTCCGAAACCCTTGATCCCGAAGGTGATCCGCTTCGTTTTTTCTGGAATTTCGGCGACAACAGCAAAGACGAAGGAATGCGGATCACGCACCGATATGAAAATCCCGGCAAATATGAAGCTTCTGTGATAATTGAAGATAACTGCGGACAGGTGAACAACGGCATCATTCACGGTTTCTTCTGTGATAATTGAAGATAACTGCGGACAGGTGAACAACGGCATCATTCACGGTTTCACCGTTACCGTCAATCATCCGCCGAAAGCAGACGCAGGCCCCGATGTGGTTGCCGCACCGGGCGATAAACTGAATTTCGACGGTTCCTTATCTTCGGATGCTGACGGGAAAATAATCAATTATTACTGGGATTTAGGCGACGGTAACAAAGCCAATGGCGTCAATGCGGAGCATATTTTCCGGCATCCTGATTTCTACACTGTCGGGCTGCGCGTGGAAGACAATTCCGGGACTTCCTGCAATTTTGCCGTTGACGAGT
>JAIFKL010000120.1 GCA_020049595.1 Desulfobacteraceae bacterium | reverse complement strand
AGTTTATTGATTTTACAAAGCACAGAAAAAACACCTTTCACGAATCTTTTGAAAAGGGCATTGAGCATCCGATAGTGGCAGACCCTTTTGACGCGGACTTACGGAAACTGCTTTATGAAACCTCAACCGAACTGGGTTTCAGAACGCACGAGCGCGGCACGGTTGTGACCATTGAGGGTCCCAGATTTTCCACCCGTGCAGAATCAAAAATGTTCAGGCTATGGGGCGCGGATGTCATCAATATGTCCGTTGCCACAGAAGTCTGTCTTGCCGTTGAAGCCGGAATCCCTTACGGCGCGGTTGCCATGTCAACGGATTACGACTGCTGGAAAGAAGACGAGGCTATTGTCACATGGCAGGAAATTCTGAAAGTATTTGAGCAGAACGCGGCAAATGTCAAAAAGCTGCTGATTCAGTGTGTGGAAAGGATGGGGCAGGGGTAAGGGGTCAGAGGTCAGGGGATGTTCCCTGACCCCTCACCTCTGACCTCTCACCCCTGACCTGAAAAAAACAAGGAACTTATTTTTATGAGTTTAAAGGATAAAATAAGGACAGTTCCGAACTGGCCCATTGACGGGGTCATGTTTCGGGATATTACTTCGCTGCTTCAGGAGCCTGAGGCTTTCCGGGAAACCTGCGACCGGCTTTATGACCGTTACAAAGACATGCAGATTGATAAAATCGTCGGAATTGACGCCAGAGGCTTTGTTTTCGGCGCGGTGCTGGCGTATAAACTCGGCGTCGGTTTTGTTCCGGTCAGAAAAAAGGGAAAACTTCCGCCTGAAACCGTCAGTCAGGATTATTCGCTTGAATACGGAACCAACACCTTGGAAATTCGGGATGATGCAATTAAAAAAGGCGAAAAGGTTCTGATTGTGGATGATTTGATCGCGACCGGCGGCACTATTTCCGCAGCCGCAAAACTTGTGGAAAAATTAGGGGGCCAAGTGCTGGAATGTGCTTTTATCATTGAACTTCCTGACCTGAAAGGCAGGGAAATGATAAAAGGCTATAAAATATTTACCCTTGTCGAATTTGAGGGAGAATAACATTCCGAAAACTTGGTTTCCGATGTTACCGCTTCCGAAAGAACAACATGCTTTTCCGGTAAATATAAGCGTTTCCGCCGTGTAAGAAAAACGGTTTTTTTGTGTATTTATGAATGAATAAAAGCAGATGTCAAATTAGTGCATTTTTTTCTTGCATTTCTTACACCTGCTATATATGTTATTATTCAGTTTATTCAGGGTCGCTCAAAGATACGGAATATTTCTGACAGGAAAAATCATGAAAACAGGAACATGATGAAAATATGAAATATTTTTTTCACGCTTTCGTCTTTTTCGTGCTTTCGCGGTTGCTTTTTTCCTGAAACAGATCAACTGAAGATGACAGTTTGATATTCCGCTGTTCTGTTTGGGTGAAAAATCAATTCACATTGAGGGCATAGGAGGTGCAGATATAGCCAGACCGAGACAAACAACCAGACCGCCAGTCAAGTCGGATAAGACGAATATTAATACCAGAATAAAGGCAAGAGAAGTAAGGTTGATAGGCCCTGACGGCAGCCAGGTCGGTATTACGCCGATACAGAAAGCCCTGGAGGCTGCCGCTGAAGCGGGTCTTGACTTGGTGGAAATCTCTCCCAATGCAAATCCGCCTGTCTGCAAGATAATGGATTACGGCCGGTTCAAGTATGAAGTGACCAAAAAGCAGCAGGAAGCAAAAAAGAAGCAGAGCGTTGTTCAGATCAAGGAAATCAAAGTACGCCCCAAAACCGGCGAGCATGACCTTCAGGTCAAAATCGGCCATATCAAACGGTTTATTGAAAAGAAGGATAAAGTAAAAATAACCGTTATTTTCAGAGGGCGTGAGATCACACTTTCCGACAGCGGAAAGGAACTGCTTGTTAAAATTGCTACAGAAACCAGTGAGTTTGCGCTTGTGGAGCAATCTCCGAAATTTGAAGGCCGTACCATGACGATGATCCTGTCGCCCAAGTAATTGATTTTTTTTATATCTGTAAGCATTTGAAGCTTAGGAAATTATTTCCCGTAAGGCCTTGCAAGTTTTTTTTAATGACCCCGTTTTTTTGAGAAAAACATCAATATTTGTATGTTTTGTCGAAAGGGTGGCGTGTGCGTGTCGGTCAACAGCGCACGCCACTTGTTTTTTTAGATGATTTTTTGATGATTTTTCCTTTCTCGTTCCCATGCCTGAGTGTGGGAACGAGAATTTTTTTACTGAAAAGAAAGGATAAAAAAATGCCGAAAATAAAAACAAACCGGTCCGCTGCAAAGCGTTTCAAGAAAACAGGAACGGGCAAATTTGTGTATGAGAAATCTTATGCAAGCCATATTTTAACCAAAAAAAGCCGTAAGCGTAAAAGATCATTGCGAAAAACGCATCTGATCGACAAAACAAATGAGAAAAGTTTGAGACTGCTTATGCCTAACGGATAAAAAAAGATTTAAGGCATCCGGAGTGCGGAAATCTGTTTTCAGCCCGGGCGAAGCCTTTTTCGCTCCTGCAAAGATTTCGTTGCGCCCGGGCTTAGAATAGGTTTTTTCACTCCGGACACCTTTTCAAAAAGGAGAAATATTATGCGTGTAAAAAGAGGATTTAAAGCCAGAAGACGGCGACAGAAGGTTTTGAAGTTGGCAAGAGGTTTCCGGGGCGGACACAGCAAACTGTTCCGCACCGCAGCAGATACGGTTGACCGTGCGCTCCGCTATGCTTACAGAGATCGCAGAGCGCGCAAACGGGATTTCAGAAGGCTCTGGATCGCAAGAATCAACGCGGCTGTCCGCATGAACAATCTTTCCTACAGCAAGTTCATCAGCGGATTAAAGCGCGCCAAAGTGGAACTTGACCGCAAAGTGCTTGCGGAACTGGCAATATCCGACCCTGCCGGATTCGCTCAGATTGCACATCTGGCATCTCAGCAATAATGAAAAAAGGGATTTTTTTGAAAGCAGTAACGTGGAAACAATAGAACAGATTAAGCAAGAAGCACTTAAATCGCTTGAATCCGCGCCGGATGCGGAAAGCATCAAAGCCGCATCTGTCCGGTATCTGGGCAGAAAAGGCGCTGTCACGCAGTTTTTGAGAAATATTTCCGAACTTCCCGCGGAACAAAGGCCCGAGGCAGGGAAAAAAGCAAATGAAGTAAAGAAGTATTTGGAAGCCGCTTTTGATGAGGCATTGAAAAAGCTTGAAGCCCAATCCGGCGCGGCGCGGGACAGAATTGATGTTTCCATGCCCGGAAGAATCGCTCCTCAGGGCATTTTGCATCCGATTTCCCAGATTACCCGGCAGATATGCGAAATCTTTACGGGTCTTGGCTTTGAAATTGCCGAAGGGCCTGAGGTCGAAGCGGATTACTACAATTTTGAGATGCTGAATATCCCCAAAAACCATCCGGCAAGAGACATGCAGGACACCTTTTATATCTCGGAAGATATTGTTCTCAGGACGCATACTTCTCCCATTCAGGTGCGGTTTATGGAAAAGCATCGGCCCCCGGTGCGGATTGTAGCGCCCGGGAAGGTCTATCGCTGTGATTCTGACCTGACGCATACGCCCATGTTTCATCAGATTGAGGGTCTCCTCGTGGACGAAAATATCAGTTTCGGGGAACTCAAGGGCATTCTGACTACTTTTGTTCATCGGATGTTTGACGATCAGACTAATCTCCGGTTCCGTCCGAGCTTCTTTCCCTTTACCGAACCGAGCGCGGAAGTGGATATTCTGTGTGTGATGTGCAGAGGCAAAGGCTGCCGGGTATGTTCCCAGACCGGATGGCTTGAGGTGCTGGGATCCGGCATGGTTCATCCGGCTGTGTTTGAAAATGTGGCTTATGATACCTCGCGTTACACCGGATTTGCTTTCGGAATGGGGATAGAGCGTATCGCGATGCTGAAATACGGCATTGATGATATTCGTAAATTCTTTGAGAATGACTTCAGATTCCTGAGTCAGTTTTAAAATACGACGAAAATGGAACACATAAAAGTGAACCACGAAAGCACGAAATAAACGAAAATACGAAATGCCGGAAAGAAAGCGAAAGTAATGATTTTTTTCGCGTCTTTCGTCTTTTTCGTGCTTTCGTGGTTCACCTTTAGCGTTCCATGTTCACAACGGTAATCTTATGAAAGTTAGTCTGAGTTGGTTGAAAGTCTATGTTCCGATTGAAAAAGAAGTTTCCGAGCTGGCAGAAGCACTGACCATGGCAGGGCTGGAAGTTGAAGGCATTTCAGACCGCTATGATTATTTGGACACGGTGCCGGTGGGGCGCATTGTGAAAGTCCGCCCTCATCCCGATGCCGACAAACTCAAGCTTTGCGAAGTGGATGTTGGCGGACGCGTCATTTCTGTGGTCTGCGGCGCGCCCAATGCAAAAGAAAATATGCTTGTTCCGCTTGCGCTTCCCGGCACGGTTCTGCCGGACGCTTCCACGGTTCGCCAAAGCGTGATTCGGGGGCAGAACTCCGAAGGCATGTTGTGCAGCGAAGCCGAACTGGGGCTGGGTACGGACAAAAGCGGTCTGATGATATTGGATGCCTCCCTGCGCGTGGGAGACAAACTGAATCGTGCGCTGAAGCTATCTGACCCGGTTTTTGAAGTGAGCATCACGCCGAATCGTTCTGATTGTCTCAGCATTCTCGGCATTGCCAGAGAAGTTGCGGCAATTCAGAAAACACGCGTGAGTTATCCTGATATTTGTCTCGGTGCCGGTTCCGGCGCGGATATTTCGGAAGTCACGTCTGTCACCATCGAATCGCCGGATCACTGTCCCAGATATGCCGCAAGGCTGGTGGAAAATATTAAGATCGCCCCTTCTCCGTTCTGGCTTCAGGAACGTCTCATGTCGGTGGGACTGCGCCCTATCAACAACATCGTTGACATCACCAATTTTGTGATGATGGAAACCGGACAGCCCCTTCACGCATTTGACTTTGAGCAATTGGCTGAACACCGGATTGTGGTCAGAACCGCAAGAGAAGGCGAGCCGTTTACGACTTTGGACGGAAAAGAACGCGTGCTGACATCTAATATGCTGATGATCTGCGACGGAAAAAAACCGGTTGCGGTCGGCGGCGTCATGGGCGGTCTCAATTCCGAAATCGAAGATAGTACGACTAATGTGCTGATTGAAAGTGCGTATTTCGATCCTGTCAGTATTCGGAAAACAGCCAAAAAGCTGGGCTTAGGCACAGAAGCCTCGCATCGCTTTGAGCGCGGGGTTGACCCGATGGGAACGGTCAGGGCATTGGACAGAGCCGCGCAACTGATGGTCGAATTTGGCGGCGGCAAGTTAGTCAAAGGATTGATTGACGCGCATCCGCGCCCCTCGTCTGAGAAAAAAATCGCTTTGAGCGTAAAAGCCGCCAATCGCCTTCTCGGTATTTCGCTGAACCGGAATCAGATGGAAGATTTGTTAAAGTCGGTTGAGTTTACGGTTGAGACATCAGATGAAGACACGTTCACTTCAACCGTGCCGTCTTTCCGGGTGGATGTGAGCCGTCCTCAAGACCTGATGGAGGAAATTGCACGTCTCTCAGGCTATGAGCATATTCCGACGACATTTCCGCTCATGCCTGCTGAGGCAAAAATGCCGATGACAGAGCTGATTTTCCGGGAGCGGATCAAAGACCTGATGCTCGGTTTCGGTTTTACAGAAGCGATTACTTACAGCTTCACGCATCATCTTTCCTGCGACCGGCTCCGGCTGCCTGCTGATGATCCGGCAAGACGTGTGCTGCATGTTCTGAATCCGCTGACCGAGGAACAGAGTGTGATGCGGACTTCGCTGATTTCCGGTCTGCTGGAAACCATGCAGTACAATATCGCTCATCAGGTGAGAGATATAAAAGTCTTTGAAGCCGGTAAGATATTTCTGAGCAAAGGACAGGACAAACTTCCTGATGAAATCGAAATGCTTGCGGGTCTTCAGACCGGAGAACGCTTTGATGCTTCATGGCACAGCCAAAAGGCGGATTGCGATTTCTACGACATGAAGGGCGTGGTAGAAGCCATACTGCAATCTTTGAAGATCAAAGAGGCGAGATTCACGCTCATGCCTGATAATGTGTGTAGTTATACTAAACCAGGACATACCGCCCGGATTTTTGCTTATGCAAATGCAGACGGCGGAAAGCCTGATCCGGAGTGCAAAAATGAAATTTTTGCCATAGAACTGGGACAGGTCGGCGAAGTGCATCCTGAAGTGCTTCGCAATTACGATTTGAAGCAGAAAGCCTTTATCTTTGAACTGAAACTTAAAGAACTCGGCAGTCTCATATCTGAGATAAAGCAGTCAAAAGCGATTCCGAAATATCCGAATGTCTCAAGAGATATTACCATTATTGTGAATAAGGATATAGAATCGGCAAGGCTGCTGGAAAGCGTCAGACTGATGAAAGAACCTTTGATGGAAGATTTGTCTCTCTTTGCGGTTTATGAAGGAGATCGGATTCCTGCGGGAAACAAGAGCGTCTCGTTCCGAATCACTTACCGGTCGCCTGACGAGACATTGGAAGACGAGACAGTGAATGCTATCCATAAAAGAATTTCGGACAGACTTCTGAACACCTTTGATGCGGCGTTTCCTGAATAAGAGATGAACCATGAAAACATGAATTTACGAAATTTTAGTGTTTTCGTGGTTCTCTTTTTGTATTTCATATTTTCCCTCCTAATCTAAATCTTTCATAGTAAATCAGCCATGAAAAATTCTTCCGAAAAATATCCGGCAGAGATCGCCGAGTCATTAAAACAAGCGAGTCAATATTATCAGAGCGGCGTGGCATTTCAGCAGCAAGGCAGGTTCGATGAGGCTGAGAAGCAATTCCGCAAAGCAATTCAGCTTTGCCCTGAAAATCCGATTTATTACGCTCATCTTGCCACAGTATTCAAGGCGCAGAACAGATTTGACGAAGTTGTCGGGTGCTATGCGAAACTTCTGGTATTGAAGCCGGACGATATTGAAATCTACAACGAAATGGCGATTGCGCTTCAATATCAGGGCAGATATAAGGAAGCGGTTTCCTGTTTTCAAAAAGCGATTCAGATAAAACCGGACGCTGTTGAACTTTATCATAATCTGGGAAGTACTTTTCAACATTACGGCAAGTTTGATGAAGCTATTTCATGTTATCGGAAAGTTGCGGAATTGAATCCGAACAATGCCGAAGCTTATGCTCAACTTGTTCCTTTGCTCAAACAGACATGTGCGTGGAAAGAAATCCGAAACCCTTTGAATATTCTGGAATATCTGACAAAAAAAGCCATTATCGGCGAGACAAAAATTGCTGAAACGCCTTTTGGAAATATCATGCGAAGCGATGAGCTGTCCGTAAATTTTGCAGTGGCAAAGTCATGGGCGCAAGATATTGCTAACTCCGTGTCCGGCATCAAGGTGCATTTTTCATTTGATGACAGAAAAGTATCTCAGAAAAAGATTACTGTCGGCTATCTTTCCGGCGATTTCAGAGATCATCCGGTAACACACGATATATTGCGTCTTTTCGCTCTGCACCATCGGGATGAATTTGAAGTTTTATGCTATTCATACGGGCCTGATGACAAAAGTTTTTGCAGGAAGCAATTAGAAGACAGTTGTGACAAATTTACAGACCTCTCCCACATAAGCGATATAGAAGCAGCGAAGTGCATCTATGCGGAGAGGACAGATATTCTCATTGATCTGTCCGGACACACTCAGAACAGCCGATTAGGAATATGTGCGCTTCGCCCGGCACCTGTTCAGGCAACATATCTCGGATTTCCGGGTACAAGCGGTGCCGAGTTCTTTGACTACATTCTTACAGATGCCATCGTAACACCGGCAGACCATGCCCCTTTCTATAGCGAGAAATTCGTTTATCTGCCAAATAGTTATCACATCACAAACAATATGCAGGCGATTTCAGATGAAGCTTGGAGCAGGAAAGACTTAGGAATTCCTGAAAACAGCTTTGTCTTCTCTTCGTTTAATCAGACATACAAATTTGATCCGGTATTTTTTGATATCTGGATGAGACTTCTTCGTGAGACATCGGGAAGTATTTTATGGCTCTTGCACAAAGGCAGCACTGCTGAACAAAATTTAAGACAGGAAGCGAAGGCAAGAGGCGTGAATCCGGAGCGGCTTTTTTTTGCAGGAAATCTGCCCAAAGAAAAGCATCTGGCAAGGCAGCGGCTTGCAGACTTAGCTTTGGACACCCGAATTTATAACGGACATACCACAACCATTGATGCCCTGTGGGCAGGCGTTCCGGTTGTAACCTTAAAAGGGCGTCATTTTACTTCCCGTGTTTCTTCAAGTCTTCTCACGGCAATCGGACTGCCGGAGATGATCACCCGAAGTTTGGAAGAATATGAATGTCTCGCCATGCGTTTGGCGCTTAATCAGAATGAGATGGAAGCAATCCGTCGGAAATTAGAGAAGAATCGTCTCACAGAACCGCTTTTTGATACGCCCCGTTTTGTCAGAAATCTTGAAACTGTTTATAAAGAAATATGGAAAATATTTTTGTCCGGAGAAAAACCGAAACAAATTGAGGTGAGAGAAATTGGGAATAGGAAGTTGGAAACAGAAAAATTCAGCGGATTCGACATCGCCGAGTCATTAAAACAAGCGAGTCAATATTATCAGAGCGGCGTGGCATTTCAGCAGCAAGGCAGGTTTGATGAGGCTGTCTCCTGTTTTCAGCAGGCAGCGCAATTGAACCCGAATGATGCAAATATCTATGTCTGGCTCGGCATTCTGTTTCAGGACCGGGGCAGGTCAGATGAAGCGATTTCCTACTACCGAAAAGCTTTGGAATTAAAGCCGGACTATGCTGAAGTTTATAATAATATCGGCAATGTTTATAAAGATCAGGGCAGATTTGATGAAGCCGTCTCGTACTACCGAAAAGCTTTGGCGCAAAAGCCGGAACTTGCCGAAGCCTACGGCAGTATCGGAAACGTACTTCAGGATCAGGGCAGAGTTGACGAGGCAATTTCCTACTATCAAAAAGCCCTGAATTTGAAACCGAATCTTGCCGAAGCCTATCACAGCATGGGAACTGCGCTTCAGGATCAGGGCAAGTTCGGCGAAGCGGTTTCATACTACCGAAAAGCCTTAGAATCAGAACCGAACCATGGGCACGCGTGCGGCAGTCTTGTTTTTCTCCTGAAACACACCTGCGGCTGGCATCTGCTTGAAAGTTTTGCAGAAAAGCACTTAGATGAACTGACGAAAAAGGCTTTGGATAACGGTTTAAAATCGCCGGAATCGCCCTTTCTGAGTCTGATGAGACATGATGATCCGGCTCGGCATCTCGCAATTGCAAGGTCTCATGCAAGAGACATTTCCGCGCGCATGTCAAATCTGAACATGTCTTTTTCTTTTGACGAGCGAAAGCGAGATAAGTCAAAAATTGCTCTCGGATATATCTCCGGCGATTTTCGGGATCATCCGGTGGGACACTTGACGGCGGGTCTGTTCAGATATCATCATCGTGAGGAATTTCAAGTCTTTTGTTATTCCTACGGCGCAAATGACAACAGCGTTTACCGAAAACAAATCTCTCAGGAATGCGATAAATTTCTCGACATTCGGGAGATGAGTCATACAGACGCGGCAAAGCGCATTTATGAAGACAAAGTTGATATTCTCATTGATCTGACTGGATACACATGGGGCAACCGTATCGGGATATGTGCGCTCCGGCCCGCGCCGGTTCAGGTGAGTTGGCTGGGTTTTTCCGGTACGAGCGGCGCGGATTTTTTTGACTACATAGTTGCCGACAAAACGGTGACGCCAGCGCATCACTCGGTTTACTACACGGAACGCTTTGTCTTTATGCCGCATGGCTACATGATCGGCGGAAATCAGGCGATTTCAGACAGGCAATGGCGAAAAGCAGATTTCGGTCTGCCGGAAAATGCCTTTGTCTTTTGCTCATTTAATCAGGCGTACAAGATTGATCCGCGTCTTTTTGATACATGGATGAAGATTCTCCGCCAAGTTCCCGAAAGCGTCCTCTGGCTCATGGGAGAAAACAAAAGCGCGGAGGAGAAGTTAAAACAAGCGGCTGAGTCTCGCGGCGTGAATCCTGAACGACTCATCTTTGCGAAAAAACTCCCGTCAAAATCCGATCATCTTGCCCGTCTGAAGCTTGCGGACATCGCCTTGGACACACGAGTTTATAACGGTCATACGACCACTGTTGATGCGCTGTGGGCGGGTCTTCCCGTGATTGCATTGCAGGGGAGACATTTTGCTTCGCGCAGTTCTTCGAGTTTGCTGCAAGCTGTCGGTCTGCCCGAATTGATCACGCGGCGTTTAAGCCGCTATGAGAGCCTTGCGGTGCGGCTTGCGAGTCATCCGGATGAGTTGGAGACAATTCGCATAAAATTGGCACTGAATCGTCTCACCCAACCGCTGTTTGACTTGTCTCGCTTTGTCAGGAATTTGGAATCCGCTTATAAAGAAATGTGGGCAATCTTCCGACAGGGAGAAAAACCCCGCCAAATCGAAGTCACAGAAAGCGAAGATGCCGAAAGCCTTCATCATCTCGCTTTAAGTGAACATCAAAAAGGCAGCAATGACGAGGCATTGCGTTTGCTCATACGTGCGAGAGACATTCAGCCGGAAAATTTTTCCTATCACTTCAGCCTCGGCTATGTGCTTCAGTCTGTGGGCAGATCAGATGAGGCAGTCGCTTCTTATCGGAAAGTGATTGACTTGAAACCGGACTATGCAGCGGCGTACTACAACATGGGAAATGCGCTGTTAGATCAGCAGAAGCCGGATGAGGCAATTGTCTGTTATCAAAAAGCGACAGAGATAAAACCGGACTACATGCAAGCTGTCAATAATATGGGAAATGCCTATAAAAGACAGGGTGGGTGGGAAGAAGCGGTCTCATGCTATCAGAAATCGCTGGAGATGAATCCGAATCAGGCAGATACATGGTACAACATGGGGAATACGTTTCATGAACAGAGCAGAGCAGACGAGGCAATTTCTTGTTATCATAAATCACTCGAACTGAATCCGAGTCATGATCTTGCGCTCAACAGCCTTGTGTATCTGCGGCAATGTCTGTGTGACTGGCAGCATCTCGGACATCTGACTGACAAGCTTGATGAACTGACCCGAAAATCGCTCAATTCAGGAACAACGCCCGGTGAAAAGCCTTTTGAGAATATCGGACGGCATACAGATTTGTCTCTCAATTTTGCCGTCGCCGAAGCATGGGCGCGAGCAATTGCAAACTCCGTGTCGCAGTGGAAGTCTCACTTGTCCTTTAATCACAAGAAATCATCTAAGAAAAAAATTACGCTCGCTTATCTCTCAAATGACTTTTATGACCATCCCATAGCACACCTTGCCTCCGGTCTGTTCGGACTGCATAACAGAAACGAATTTGAAGTCTTATGTTACGCCTACGGACCCGATGACGGCAGTTTTTACCGAAAGCGGATTCAGGAGACATGCGATAAATTTGCTGACATTCGCAATCTGACTTATATAGACTCGGCGAAACGCATCTATGAGGACGGAGCGGATATTCTCATTGATCTGACCGGATATACAGCAGGCAACCGATTGGGGATATGCGCGCTGAGACCCGCGCCGATTCAGGTCAGTTATCTCGCTTTTGCAGGCACGAGCGGCGCGGACTTTTTTGACTACATCATCACAGACCGCATCGTAACGCCCCCGGATCATGCAACATACTACAGCGAGAAATTTGTTTACATGCCGAATGCCTACATGATAAACGACAACACGCTGCCAGTCTCGGAAAAAGTCTTGAGCAAAGCGGAGTTCGGATTGCCGGAACAGGCTTTTGTCTTTTGCTCGTTTAACAATACTTACAAGATAGAACCGCTTATGTTTGATGTATGGATGCGGATGCTTCAAAAAATTCAGGGAAGTGTTCTGTGGCTTTCAGAGCGAAATCAGACCGTTGAAAAGCATTTAAAACAGGAAGCTGAAAACAGGGGCGTGAACCCGGAACGGATTGTTTTCGCCAAAAGACTGCCGTCGAAATCCGAACATTTAGCTCGTCACAAGCTTGCAGACTTAGTATTAGATACGAGAATTTTCAACGGACATACGACAACAGCCGATGCGCTATGGGCTGGTCTTCCCGTGATAACGCTGCAAGGGAGTCATTTTGCCTCGCGGGTTTCCGCCAGTCTTTTGACGGCAATCGGGCTGCCCGAGTTAATCACTCATAATTTGGATGAATACGAAAAACTTGCGATTCGACTCGCGAGCCATCCTGAACAACTGCAAGCCATTCGTCAAAAATTGGCGCAAAATCGTCTCACTGAGCCGCTGTTTGATACTTCTCGTTTTGTCAGAGATTTGGAATCTGCTTATAAAGAGATGTGGATGATGTTTCTCTCAGGAGAAAAGCCGCGTCAGATTGAAGTGAAGGAAATCCGA
Organism: Desulfobacteraceae bacterium; assembly: GCA_020049595.1. GTDB lineage: Bacteria > Desulfobacterota > Desulfobacteria > Desulfobacterales > JAIFKL01 > JAIFKL01. The sequence goes on along the minus strand of JAIFKL010000120.1, from coordinate 7,233 downwards.
AATGCCTCTGCCATGCAAGCGGAAACCGCCGAAGATTACTACAAAACAGGCGTCGCTTTCAAGCATCAGGGCAATTTGAACCAAGCCTTGTCCTGTTTTCAAAAAGCATTGGAATTAAAGCCTGATTTTCCTGAAGTTTATGTTTATATCGGCAACATCCTTCAGGCGCAGGGAAGCACAGACAAGGCAATGACTGCTTATGAAAAAGCCGTTGAATTAAAACCGGATTTTGCCATTGCTCACAACAACATGGGCAATATTTTCAAGAATCAGCGAAAACGTGAGGAAGCAATTTCCTGTTATCGAAAAGCGTTGGAGGCGGATCCGAACCTTGCCGCCGCGTGCAACAACCTTGTGTTTGACTTGCAACTTTCCTGTTTGTGGCAGGAGTTGGCAGCACTGAATTCACGGCTTGATCAATTCACAAAAAGCGCGCTGGCAGACGGAAAAAAGCCGGATGAAGACCCTTTTGTAAATCTCACGAGACATGCAGACCCCGCGCTTAATTTTGCAGTAGCAAAAGCATGGAGCCATGAGACCGCAGCTTATGTCTCATACTTGCGAGATATTTACAAACCGGAGAGATTTTCTTTTGATGAGAGGAGAAAATCGGAAAAGACAAAAATCAGGGTCGGATACCTCTCCAATACTTTTTATAACCATCCGGGAACACATCTGATTCTCGGTTTATTCGGTCTGCACAGCCGAGATGAATTTGAAGTCTTTTGTTACTCCTACGGAAAACAGGAAAAGGGTTATTACAGAACGCTGATAGAAAAAGACTGCGATCATTTTGCCGACACTTCAAAACTTAATGCCCTTGATGCCGCGGCGCTGATATACAAAGACGAGATTGACATTCTTGTTGATTTACGGGGATATACGGAAGGAAACACGCTGCTCGTGCCTGCGTTGCGTCCCGCGCCGATTCAGGTTGTTTATCTGGGTTTTCCGGGGACAACCGGCGCGGATTTCTTTGACTACATCCTCACGGATCGCATCGTGACGCCACCGGAACATGCTGATTATTACAGCGAAAAATTCGTTTATCTCCCCCATTGCTATCAGATCAATGACCACCGGCAGCCCATTGCCGAAAAAGAATGGAAAAGGGCGGATTTCGGACTGCCCGAACACGCGTTTGTGTTTTGCTCTTTTACTCGCGGATATAAGATTGAGCCGGTGATGTTTGATGTGTGGATGAAGATTCTCCGGCAGGTTCCGGGAAGCGTTCTGTGGCTGCTGCCGGGTAGCAGAACAGCAGAGAACGCATTGAAACAGGAAGCCAAAGCAAGGGGTGTCAATTCCAGACGGCTCATCTTTGCAAATGTCTTACCGAAGGCGCAGCATTTGGCGAGACAAAAGCTTGCAGACCTGATGTTAGATACGAGAATTTACAACGGACACACCACCAGCAGCGATGCCCTGTGGGCGGGTCTTCCCCTGATAACACTGCAAGGCAGTCATTTTGCCTCAGGGGTTTCCGCAAGTATTCTGACAGCCATCGGGCTGCCTAAGCTTATCACTCACAGCTTGGAAGAATATGAAAATCTTGCGGTGCGTCTGGCGAGTCATCCTGAAGAACTGCAAGCCATCTGCCGAAAATTAGCTCAACATCGTCTCACGGAACCGCTGTTTGATACGCCCCGGTTTGTGAGGAATTTGGAGTCTGCATATAAAGAGATGCGGCATATCTTTATCTCAGGAGAAAAACCGCGCCGGATTGAGGTGAAAGAAAAGCAGAGCGAGATTCTTCGCTCCGCTCAGAATGACATAACGGCTCAGAATGACATAACAGATCAGAATGACATAACGGCTCAGAATGACATTTCCGAATCACTGCCTCTGCATCACTACCCGGCAGTTGATGTTGAAAGAGAACTCCGAAACGCGGTTCTATACCATCAGAAAGGACAACTCACAGAAGCAGAAGACATTTACAGAAAAATACTTGAACGACATCCGAATCATGCAGACGCGCTGCATTTATCCGGACTTGCCGCTCACCAGAACGGAAAACATGACCTTGCTGTGAATCTGATTCAGAAAGCCATTCAGCAAAAGCCTGACAATCCTGCCTATTACAGCAATCTTGCCCTTGTTTTCAAAGCGCAGGGAAAGCTGGATGAGACAATTTTCTGCCTTCAGAAAGTGCTGCAATTCAAGCCGGAAGGCGCAGATACCTACCACCATCTCGGCACATGCTGCGCCGATTACGGCAGGTTCGATGATGCCGTGTTCTGCTATCAGAAGGCTTTGAAATTCAAGCCGGATTTTGTCGAAGCGCACAGCAATCTTGGCAATGTTCTCATTGATCTGGGCAGATTGGATGAGGCAATTGACTGCTACTGCAAGGTATTGAAAATCCGACCGAATTTTCCGGCAGCCATTGCAGGACAGGCAAAAGTGCTGATGCGGAAAGGCGAATTTGAAGCAGCATACCGGCTGATTTTGCCTGTGGCAATGTCTCGCACAAAAGATATTGAGACAGCCCTCACCTACGCCCGGCTGGCCTCCCGTTTTCAGCAGCATCGGGAAGCCGCAGCTTTTATAGAAAATCTCCTCGCAAGCACGGAAACCAAGGCTGAGAAAAGCAGTCTGTGTTTCTGTCTCGGAGATATTTACGATGCGATGGGCGATTACAACGCTGCATTTTCCAGTTATCAGCAGGCAAACGTATTGAAGATGTTGACTTTTGACTCCAAACAGCATAAACGCTATATCAGCGCTCTGATTAAAATCTATAACTCGGGGCAGAAAAATTCGATGTCCAAAGCAGATAACCGCTCGGAACTTCCGGTTTTTATCGTGGGAATGCCGCGTTCAGGGACGACATTGACGGAACAGATTCTCGCCAGTCATCCGAGAGTCTTCGGCGCTGGAGAACTGCCCGACATCGAGGCGACAGCGCATGAACTTCGTCTCTCGCCGAATGCAGAATTGCCCGACTCGGATTATCTCAATTCACTCACAAGCGATATGCTTGATAAATTTGCAAACCGCTATTTGGAGCGGCTTCGCACTTTTTCAGATGAGGCATCCCGCATCACAAACAAGCTGCCCCAGAACTTTCTTTATCTCGGTCTGATTGCCCAGCTTTTTCCGAATGCCCGGATCATTCACTGTGTGAGAGATGCGAGAGATACGGCATTGTCTCTCTATTTTCAGAATTTTACCGGAAGTCATTCCTATTCCTTTGATCTTAAAAATATTGGAGAATATTACAGTCAGTATCGCCGGATCATGCGGCATTGGAAAGAGATATTTCAGATTCCCATGCTGGAACTGCGTTATGAGGAACTGGTTTCAGACCATGAACGAGTGATTCGTGACATGCTGGCATATCTCGGATTAGAATGGAATGAGAAATGTCTCCGTTTTTATGAGTCAAAACGGGCTGTTGTTACCGCAAGCTATCAGGGGGTTCGGGAACCTCTCCATACACGCGCCGCGGGGCGTTGGAAAAACTATGAAAAATATCTGAAGCCCTTTTTCGGATCATTGTAAATGCGGGCAGTTTTATTTTATTGTTTTTTTCAATTCTTTCTGATAAAATATGTTTCTTTATAGAGATTTATCTCTGATAACAGAACAAATTGGAAAAACCGGAAGTATTTTTTTATGCGAAAAAACAGACGTTTAAATGAAAAAGACAGCCCGGAGCCCCAAAAAAGCTTTGTCCGAAAAATCATCCGATACTTTCTGTGGACCACGCTTTTTATCGTATTGTGCTGCACGGCAGCGGGCTTTTTTGCATGGTCTTTCTATTCCCGTATCAGCAAAGACCTCCCTCAGATTTCATCTTTAAAAGATTACCGGCCCCCGCTGATTACCACTGTTTACTCGGACGACAACCGGAAAATCGCGGAATTTTACAAAGAACGCAGAATCCTGTGTCAGATGTCTCAGATACCGAAAACTTTGATCAAAGCATTTGTAGCCGCAGAAGATTCAAGATTTTTCGAGCATCCGGGCGTGGACTACCGCAGCATTATCCGTGCGTTTTTCAAAAACCTCGAAGCCGGGGAAGTGGTTCAGGGCGGCAGCACCATTACCCAGCAGGTCACAAAATCCTTTTTGCTCACGCCTGAACGCAGCTATGAACGGAAATTAAAAGAAGCAATTCTTGCCTATCGCATTGACAAAGCATTCAGCAAAGACGAAATTCTCTTCCTCTACCTGAACCAGATTTATCTCGGACACGGGGCTTACGGCGTGGGGGCTGCCGCCGAAAATTATTTCAGAAAATCCGTAACAGACCTGAATCTCGCAGAATGCGCCATGCTGGCGGGTCTGCCCAAAGCCCCGGGCAGAGATTCGCCCTTTCTGCATCCTGAAAGAGCAAAAGAACGGCAACTATATGTATTAAAACGGATGGTTGAAGAAGGCTATATCAGTCAGGAAGAATCTGCGAAAGCCGCGGCTGTAACATCAGATATAAAGCCGGTAAAAAACTGGTTCATTGAATCCGCACCTTTTTATACAGAGCATGTAAGGCGTTATATTGAAAAAATATTCGGTCCCGAATTGCTATATGAAGGCGGGCTTAAAATTTATACCGCAGTGAATATCGAAATGCAGAAAACCGCACAGACAGAAGTTGAAAAAGGCTTGAGAGAATTTGATAAACGACACGGATATCGGGGACCGGTAAAACATCTCGCTGTCTCAGAAATAGAATCCTTTTCACAGAAACTTCAGGCAGAATTAGAACAGGATGATAAGGGGCTTTATGAGGGAAAAATTACAGAAGCCGTGGTGATCGGAACCGGACAGGATGAAGAAGCTTTAACGCTTCGGATCGGAAAAGAGCGGGCAACTGTCGGTGATGCGGATATGAAATGGACAAGAAACACGAGACATCCGCCGAAGGTCGGGGATGTTGTTATCGTGAAACTCAGGGAGAAAAAACAAGCCGCATGGAGAGCCACGCTCGATCAGATGCCGGAAGTTCAGGGTGCCCTGCTGTGTGTGGAAGCCGGAACCGGTCTTGTAAAAGCAATGATCGGCGGACAGGATTTCAGGGAAACACAGTTCAATCGGGCAATTCAGGCAAAGCGGCAGCCGGGTTCGGCTTTCAAGCCCATTGTCTATGGTGCCGCCATTGACAAAGGATACACCCCCGCCAGTGTCATTATTGACAATGCCATCGTCTATGACGGCGGAGCGGAACAATGGAAACCTAAAAATTACGACCGAAAATTCTACGGGCCCACGCTTCTCCGAAAAGCCCTTGCAAAATCCCGGAATCTGGCAACGATTCAGGTGATGAGAGACATCGGCGTTAAATACGTCATCAGGTATGCCAAAAAACTCGGTATCACCTCCGAATTGTACCCGAATCTTTCTCTGGCGCTCGGGTCTTCGGCGGTTTCCCTGCTTGAACTTGTGACCGCATACTCGGTTTTTGCCAATCTCGGCGAGCTGGTTCAGCCTGTTTTTATTACAAAAATCATTGACAGGGACGGAAAAGAGATTCAGGAGATGAGTTTTGAAAAACAACGGGCTATAGCGAAAAATTCCGCCTATATTATGACCAGTCTGCTGGAAGGGGTGGTCAAGCACGGGACAGGCTACAGAGTCAAGGCATTGAACCGGCCCGCAGCAGGCAAAACCGGCACGACTAACGAACAGCATGACGCATGGTTTATCGGATATACACCTGAGTACATTACCGGTGTTTGGGTCGGTTTTGACCAGGAGCGTTCCCTCGGAAGAGACGAGACCGGGGCAAAAGCCGCAAGTCCTATCTGGCTGGGGTTCATGCAGGAAGTGCTGAAAGACAAGCCGATTCAGGCTTTTGATGTCCCGGAAGGCGTGGTTTTTTCCAACATTGATGCTGAAACCGGTCTTTTGGCAGTTCCCGATACGCGCAGTACGATTTTTGAATGTTTCAAAGAAGGAACGGTTCCGAGACAATACAGCAGACGTCCGAGTTCAGTCAGCGAACCGGAGCAGTTTTTCAAGTCAAATATGTAGGCAGGGCGGGCCCCCGGCTAATAACAGATGTTCCCGCCGTCAATTTGAAGACATCCCCCTTTTTTAAAGGGGGATTTCCGAGCAGGCGGGGGGATATAACCCCGCCTACCCTTTAAACGCTGCGCGATTCTGACTTATACTGCCCTTTTGAGCAATGATATTTCTTCGGACTTGAGAACCCGGTCAATATCAAGCAGAATTTTCACACCGCCTTCCATTTTTGCCATTCCGAGAATATAATCCGTTGCCAATTTTGTACCGAATCCCGGGGTATCCTCAATGTCTTCGCCTTTGATATTCAAGACTTCCGAAACAGTGTCCACCACAATGCCGATCATCACCTTTCCGGTTTCCCCTGCAATTTCCACGACAATGATACAGGTTCTGTCGTTATAATCAATTGATTTCATACCGAATCTCAGTCTGAGGTCTATCACGGGGATGACTTTGCCCCTGAGATTCACAACACCTTTTACAAATTTCGGCGTCTGGGGAACAAAGGTAATCGGCATCATCCCTATGATTTCCTTGATTTTTAAGATACCGATGCCGTATTCTTCATCGGCAAGGGCGAAGGTCAGATATTTTCCCTCTTTGTCTCCCATTTCTTTTACGGCTTGGTTCATTTTATCAACTAATTTTTCCATTTTTCTGATCCTCCCGGCATTATGATTAAAGTTGTAATCGGATATATTTCATTCAATATATATGAGTTTCATAGCGAATACAGGTCAATTCTGTCAAGATAAGAATTTTATAGTTTTTTTCACGTTTTGGCAATGTTTTTTGTGTATCAAAATTTATATGGCTTTTAAATAGGATTAATTTTGAAATTCTGAGGACTTAGGCAGTTGATTTTTTAATCGGCGAAGGATACCGGCGGCAAAGATTTGACAATTTTTGAAAAGTTGTCAAATCTGAGATTCAGTTCCCGCATCAGAGCGATTCACAGAAAAATGAACAGAAATCATCCCGATAATATTCTATATTTTTCACGATAGCGTGATTTTCGGGCGTGTCGCTTACAAATTTGAAAACATAACATTTTGTCTGAAAAAATCTGCATGTCTGCACAACCGACGCACCTTCCATATCTGCAAGCGTTGCCTTCAAAGCGATCTGTTTCCGTTCTTCCGCGCTGATTACCGGCTTATCCTGTGTTGCAAGTGTTGCCATCGGAAAGCCTTCAAGCATATCGGGCTGATGCTCATGTGGAATGCCGGATGTCAGGCAGGGTCTGTCCGGCTCGATGAT
>JAIFKL010000076.1 GCA_020049595.1 Desulfobacteraceae bacterium | reverse complement strand
CATGCGCCCGGAATATTCAGCAGTTTCAGCACCCGCCATATCAGAACGGCACTCATAATATGCAGAAAAATATTCAGCAGATGATAACCGCTCGGATTTGTTCCCCAAAGCCGCCACTCAAGCCAGAAAGTTGTGGAAGTGAGCGGGAAATAATCCGGGGCTTCTGTGGTCAGCCAGAAACGGTAAAGCCCGTCGCCGGCTTTGATGAGCGGATTTTCCGTAATCAGGGTATAATCGTCCCAGATAAATCCGCCGTTGATGACCGGTGTATATATTATAAAGGTAATCAGAAAAATGAATACCGAGCCGAAAATAAATGTTTTCAACGGCATATTTCTTGTATTATCAATTGCTTTTGTCTTCATATCGCTATCGTTGTCCTCTTTCTCGTTCCCACGCTCCGCGTGGGAATGCAGCCCGGACGCTCCGCGTCCCACTCCGGAGTGCTGAAATGAGCCGCCAGGCGAAATTTTAGCACCTGTGTAAATGCTGAAATTTCATTTCAGCATCCGGATGCGTATAAACGGGTTTAAAACCCGTTTTACTGTAAAATTTCATTTCAGCACTCCGGATGCGTATAACGGGTTTAAAACCCGTTTTACTGTAAAATTTCATTTTAGCACTCCGGAGTGATATTCCTGCGCCGAGTGCGGGAACGAGAAATTTTCGTGCTTTTGTGTTAAAAAATCCGTGTTCATTCGTGGCTCTCCTCCTGACTTTTTATCATTCCGCCGACTCTGCCTTTAAATTCCTCAGTGACAGCATCCACATCTTCCAGCGTTGCAATCACTCTGGGCGTTATGAGAAGAATCAGTTCCGTTTTATCGGCGGACTTTGAATTTTTCCCGAACACATACTGAAGCACCGGAACACCGCCGAGACAGGGAACGCCGGCATATCCTTTGTTTTTCGTTTCTTTGATCAGCCCGCCGATCACAATGGTCTGCCCGTGCCTGACCGTCAGCGAAGTTTTGACGCTCCGCTTGTAAAAAGACTGCGCCTCCTGATTCCCCACCTTCATGGTGCCGCTCTGCTCGCTGATTTCCTGACTTATATCCATGCTCACCAAGCCGTGTTCGTTGATATGCGGCGTAACCGTCAGAATAATACCTGTATTCCGATACTGAATGCTGGTTTCCACAATATCCGAAGCCGTATTTTTATATCCCACGCTCGGCACGGGAATTTCAGTGGAAATGTCTATTTTTGCTTCTTTATTGTCCGAAGCCAGCACGCTGGGCGATGAGAGAATATTGACTTTGTTATCTCTGGCAAAAGCAGACAGCGCGGCTTCCCAGCGCAGGGACTGGCCGATAACGTACTTCAAACCCGCTTCGCCGATGTTCGCACTCAGCAAATTCGTATCCGGCGTGCTTCCGTCTCCTCGCTTATACCACCATTCCACGCCGAGTTCGGTTTTGGCATCCAGCGTGATTTCGGCAATCGTAACTTCAATCAGCACTTGTCTGGGCAGAACATCAAGCCGTTTCAATATGTTTTCGACAATCTGATAATCCCGTGGCGTGGCTTCGATAACCAGCGCATTTCGGATTTCATCAGCGATAATTCTGATTTCGCCTTTGAGTGTGCCGGATTCGGGCGAATCCGATTTTCCGCTTTTTCCGCCGGCAGATTCTTTTTTTACCGCTTTTTTCGGCGCGGCACCGGTAAATGCGCTCTCAAAAGAGGAACCATCTGTTTTTGCGCCGGTTTCCGGCTTTGCGCCTGCGTCAGATTTTGCCGATGTCTCATTTTTCGTTTTGCTCTCTTTCTGAGGCGTTTCCCCGGAAAACACATTGTTCAGAAGATCGGCTAATTCTACAGCCTGCCCGTTTTTTACAGAATAAACATAAATTCTCGGCTCAATATCATGGCTGGGAACGTCAATCTGCCGGATCATGCGCTCCACTTCGTCAAACACATAAGGAATAGAACTGACCACGATAATCGTATTGAGCCGTTTCACCGGAATAAATTTTACGTCCGCCTTGACTTTTGCGCCGTAGGATGAGACAATTTCAGTCATCATTTTGCTCATTTCCTCAGCGTCAGTATGTTCAAGGCGAAAGACCCGATGAGCGATTTTTTCAAATATGTTGATGTCAAAAACTTCTGCCAATTTTATCGCTTTGGCAATATTGACGCCTTTGTCCACCAGCACCAGCGTGTTGGAATCTGCATGGGAGACAATCGTTCCTTCTGCGGAAATAAAGGGCGTCAGCAGTTTGCTGAGTTCCTCGACTGAGATGAATTTCAGCGGAATGATCTGAATGATGACTCTTTCCTCCGGCGAAATGTCTTCCCGTGAACGACCGATGCGGGAAGTAATGGGCAGCCGGGCAGCATCTTTGAGATTAACGATTTTGTAAACATTTTCTTCTTTTATGGCGGTCAGACCGTTTGCCTCCAAAATCTGAAAAAACAGAGGAAACAGATCATCTTCTTTCAGCGTTCCGGCAGTGTGAATCGTTACCGAACCCTTAACCGTAGCCGGATCAACCAAATAACTGATATTCAGCAACCCCGCCAGATGCCTGATGACTTCGTAAAGGTCGGCGTCATCAAAATTCAGCACCACGTCACCGGCTTTTGACTCTTGGCTTTTGACTCTCGGCTTTTGACTCTTGGCTTTTGTTTTTTTATTTTTAAAAGCCTGTTCCGGCATCTCAGGCGATGACGAATGCGGAATATTTTCTTCCGTATATGAAGGAAGAGGAGACAATTTTTCAGCTTTCATCCTTTTATTCTCATCTTCCGGCAGCGGCGCAATGGGCGTGATGTCTGCCGGAGGAGCCGCCTCCCGGGAAGCCTTCTTCTCCGAATGTTCTTTGACTTTAAGCGGAGATGCTTCTTCCTGCGCTTCTTTGAGCGGGAATTGTCCGGCACATCCCGCAATAACTATCATCAAAAACAAGACAATAATGACATGAAAATATCTCATTTCCCCTTCATTGCGAGCATAATTTTCCAATTTCTGATTTCCGATTTTCAACATTATTTTTTCTGCTTCATCTTTCCGAAAGGCGTATCTATTTCAGATTCAGCCCCCGCCTGATTTTCTGAAGGACTTGGCTGAGGTTTTATGAGGCGCTTCATCTGTCCGAAAGGCGTGTCAACCATTTCAAATTGCGGTTCGGAAGGCGATTTGTCCTGCGCCTTTCCTCCCGAAGTTCCGGAACCGGAAGCTTTTACAGCAGTTGATTCCGAAACAACAACCGTCGGCTGATTTGCTGCCGGTGCCTTGGCTGCTGTTTTTTCTTTGTTTCCGCTTTTTTGCTTATCATAAAGCAGCACTTCGTATTTCTTATCTTTGTCCGCCAGAAGAATACTTTCTTTACGAATTTCAGCAACCTGAAATTCGCCTAAGATATCGCCCTCTTTTACCCATTTGTCTTTCCGCTCATCGGGTTTTCTGTCAGGATTCTCAACCAAAGCAGCCTTGTAGGCATCCATCATAATAACGCCGTACAAGACAATTTTTTTTGCAAAAGGATCGTCAGTTTTTATCTCAGGCTCCGGCTCGGAAGCTTCCGGAATAATTTCCTTTCTCTCCGGCGAGAAAAGATTTTTTTCCGCCACAATGCTGTATTCCGATTCCGGCGGCAAAGTTTTGCTCATCATGCCTTTTTCAGAGCGATTTTCCGCTTTCGGAGCATCCGCCGGCATCTCGGCTTTAGGCATTTCTTTTTTATACCATATCTCGTAAGCCCTGATCCCGGAAAATACGGCAAATGCCGCAAACAAGATATTGATAATCCATAATTTTGAAAACACGGATTGCTCCTTTTTTATCTCTCGCAAAGACGCAGAGAACGCAAAGAAAATTTGAAATAAGTTGTCAAACCTCTTTGCGGGCTTTGCGCCTTTGCGAGAACTTTATCTCTCACAAAGACAGTAGGATGGGCATGAAATACCCATCCTACTCTTAAAAGTGGTCAAATCTTATTTTTCTTCATAAAGCCCTCAACCGTGAGCGTGGCAAAGACCTTTTCCGCCTGCTTGATATTGCCGAGTCTGACTCTCATCTCGCTTACCCGCAGAAGTTTCAGCGAAGTCTCAATCCGGTAGAGAATCTCTTTTAACTGCCGGACGCTCGTATTGAAGGTAATTTGAACCGGAATCGTGAGATAATCCTTCACCGTTGCTTTTTCCTCCGGCTCAACCGGCTGCAACACCCGCATCGCACTCACCTCAACCTTGCTTCTGCCTGCGATGTCATTGAGAATATTCTGAATATCCACGGCTGCAAGCGCGGGTGTTTCTCCGGTCAGCAAGCCGGATTCTGCCCGCTCCAGCGCGCGGTTCAATGCGAGTTGTTCTTCCTGAAGCGCGTTTCGCTCCTGAACCATCTGCTGATATTTTAATATCTTGCGTTGTTTCAGAGCAATGTCATCACTCATGGGCTGAAAGCCCTCAAATTCCGGCAAGAAGCGATATATCACGCCGACAAGAAGCAGCACAGCGCCGACAATCAGTATGTATTTTCTTTCTCTATTCATTGTTCATTGCTTTCTGTAAAACGGTTTTCCAAACCGTTTCCGCTGCAAAAAACGATTTGCAAAATCGTCTTACTGCATTGCTTTCTGTAAAACGGTTTTCCAAACCGTCTCCGCGGCAAAAAACGATTTGCAAAATCGTCTTACTACACTGCTTTCTGTAAAACGGTTTTCCAAACCGTTTCCGCGGCAAAAAACGATTTGCAAAATCGTCTTGCTGCATTGCTTTCTGTAAAACGGTTTTCCAAACCGTTTCCGCGGCAAAAAACGATTTGCAAAATCGTCTTACTATAGATTTCAGAAGCTCGGTTTATGCCGGTGGACAGTATAATTTTACTCAATTTTCAGACCTATTCTGAACCGTTCTTTGCCGTCTTTGTCTTTTGTGATGGTGGACAGGAATACGGCGTCTTTAAAAAGCGGAGACATCTCCAAGAGCGGAATCAGTTCCGATGCGGAATCCGCAAATCCTTCCAACTGAATTTCTCTTTTGAAAAAAGTCATTTCCTGCACCCATGCGGTTTCAGGAATAATCTGAGTCAGTTCCCTCAGCATATCCGAAGCGGATGCGCCGCCGCCCCTAAGCGAATGGAGATATGACGCTCTTGCTTCCAATGACTCAAAACTCCCCTGAATGCGGTCAATATCTGCAAGCTCCGATGTCAGGCGTTTCATCTCCGCATTCAGTTCTTTCAACATCAACTGCTGCCGAAAAAAATGACTCCCGCCCCAGACAATTCCCGACAGAATCGCCGCAGCCGCAAGTACAATCATCATGTAATAACTCGCACGGCTCGGCCGTTTTCGCATCTCGCCCGGAAGCAGATTGATCTGTACCGGCACATTCTGCAAGCCTTTCAATGCAAGCCCGAATGCAGTAATCAGGTCGCTGGAAGGAATGCCGGTTTCGGAAAATTCGGCAGAAAGCGCATCAGAAACAGCCTCCGGCTTGAGCAGATTGAGAAATTCTTTTTCGGAAAGACTCGTCTTGTGTCGTCCGCTTTTATAAGCCCAGAAATTCATGCGGGCTGTGGATTCGGTTTCCATGCCGGAAACGCCGTGCTGCAATGTGCCGGAAAAATCCGAATAAGGCGCGAGCGCATTTTTCTTTACCGCCGCCAGCAGGACTTTCAGGCGATTTTTTTGCTTATCTTCAGAGACAATCTGGTAGTCAAAAGCAAGTTCATCCGCAGGCAGGGGAATGTATTTTTCCATTTCATATCTGAGCGTTGCACGCAGATTTTCTTTGACAGCCGCCGGAAATTCTATATGTCTGAAAATAGCCAGTTCGCCGGGGATGCCCAGAAAAATATTCGTCGAGGCGTTGATGCGGTTTTCTCGCATGAAATCCATGAGGAAATCTCTGGTTGTTCCGAGCTTTTCCTTTAAAGGACGGGCTTTTTCCAAGTGGTAAACCGCGTGCGATTCAAGCCGAATTCCTCTGAATGCGCTTTTCAGATATGCAACCGCGATACGGTCATCTTTTATGTCTATGCCGAGACTGTTCAATATTTACCCTGATTATTTTTTACCAGCGCTTTTCAGATATGCAACCGCGATACGGTCATCTTTTATGTCTATGCCGAGACTGTTCAATATTTACCCTGATTATTTTTTACCACGAAAACACGAAATATGAGAAGGACACGAAATATTTTTATTTTTCAATAAATTCGTGCTTATTCGTGAGTCATTTGTGTCCATTCGTGGCTGATTTTTATTCTTCAATCCATTCTGCAATGCGATATTTCTTTGCCAGCCTCGGATCAATTTTCACTACAACTTTTACGCTTTGTCTCGTGAGGCTGTCATTCAGCATTCCCACAGATTTGACAGTAAAAAAAGAAGATATGCTCGAAGGATATGCGAGATAAGGCAGAATGTCGGTATAGACTTTATCTCCGACAATGGGATACAACTCCGTCTGGGATTTGAAATCCTTTTCTTTTCGATAGGCGATTATCTCCGAGACCATATCCTCCGTCATTCCCGGAAGCGAAAGCAGCATTTCCGGCGATGCGGCATTGATATTTATCTTATCAGAATCGGCTTGGCTGTTCCCGGTTTCCGCTTGGGGTTCTGTATCTTCAAGTACCGTAACGATTTCTTTCAAGACCTCGTATATCTCCGCTGTAATGCCTCTCACCAAGCGCAATTCTTCTACTCCATCAAAATCAGCGTCTT
>JAIFKL010000143.1 GCA_020049595.1 Desulfobacteraceae bacterium | reverse complement strand
CCCGCCATGAGATGACCGTAAAACAGTTCGCTTCCCCAGAGCCGCATTCTGACGATTCCCTGATGTCCCATTTTTCGGGCTTCAGCCTCAAGTTTTCCCGCAAGTTCAACCTCTGTGACGCCTTCACACAGCAGTTCTTTTACACAGCCAGCAAGACGGTCTGAAAATTGAGCGGCATGACGGATGATTTTTATCTCATAAGCGGATTTCACCGACCGCACAAGCCGAATCATATATGATACATCAATAATTTCAGATTGTTCAAAGATTTTTTTGAAAGCAAGATACATATTGGCGGGCAGAACATCTAATTCCATACCCAGTCTGCGGGGCGGTTTATATCCGTGACTGAGCAGCACATCGGGAATGTCTCCTGAGCTGTTCACAGAGACAATCCGTTCAATGGCGGATTCTTCAAGGGCGCGTTCCACGCTTTTCCGCACCATGAGAATCGCTTCTCCTTCTGCCGGAACATAAAGAAATGCCTGCTGAACCGTTCCGGCAAAATAAAAAAGGTCAGTATTTTGAAGGATCAGCGCGGCATCTGTTCCGGAATCTTTCAGATGACGCTTCAGATTTTCAACTCTTTTGTCAAGTTCCGATTTCGGTGTATGGTCATTTTTATTATAATTCATTGAAAATAAAGCCTGTTATACTGAGTCTCTCGGTATTCTTGTTAAATCCAAGCAATTTATTAAAATCCGAGCGATAAATCGTCCGCACCTCAGGCCGAGCGATAAATCGTCCGCACCGCAGGCCGAGCGATAAATCGTCCGCACCGCAGGCCGAGCGATAAATCGCCCGCACCGCAGGCCGAGCGATAAATCGCCCGGCTGAAAGCTGAAGCCTGCTGAAGCAGGCTGGGTTTATGCTTATATGAAAAGCCTGCTTCAGCAGGCTTCAGCTTTCAGCCCTGAAATTTATTTCGGGGCTATTTTTCGGATATCAGACTGAAATCCATTTATTTTCCCTCTGTTTCAGCCGGTTCCGGTGCTGCCGCGGGTGCGGGAGCCGCTGCCGGTGTTGCCGACGGTGCCGGAGCTGTTGCCGGTTCAGATGTTGCCGCAGGTGCAGTAGCTGCTGCCGGCGGCGTTGCCGAAATTTCCGCCTGCTTTGCTTCAAGAGAAGCCATCAGTTCTTTGATGACTTCAATCTTGCGTGCGATCAACTGCGCCTGACTGCTCTCTTTATCAACAAGGGGCGCGGCCTTGCTCAGATAATCCAGCGCGGTCTGAAAATCACCCGACGCGCCTTTGCTTGCCGCAATGTCCGCCTTGGACAGATACATCATCAGGTCAATTTTTTTCATGCGGTCATAAGCAATCTTGCGAATTTCTTCCGTTGTTCCGAATGATATTGCCTTGTTTACATAAAATCTGATTTTCTCAAGATCGGAGACATCCGGCTGATTCAGCAGTGCATCTGCTTTGGCAACATAATAGTTGAAAGCCAGCGGAAACACTTCTTCTCTTTCATAAACAGGTTTGACAGCTTTCGGGGCTTTTTCGCCGGGCATACGGACAAGCTTTTCTTCGCCGAGTGGCGCAAAATTTCCCTGCCAGATTTCAAGAGAGCCGTCACTTGTTTTAAGATAATATTTGCCCACATTGGAAATGCTGGCACTGATAATAAGCACAAACGCGCAGGCAATCGCCGCTATAAAGTATTTTACTGTTCTTTCCATCGGTTCCTTTCCTTTCTCTGTTTCAGATACATCAGGTGTTTCAGATTTCTTTTTCGGTGTTTCTGCTCTCTTTACCGGCGGTCTGTAGCCGGTAGCCGCTTCTTCAGGCGATTTCTCAGGTTCTGCAATCTTTTCAGTCGGTTCATGAGCAGTTACCTGTTCCGCTTTTTCTTCCGTTGCTTCCACGCTCAATTTGGGAATTTCTGCTTGAACATCTGTTTGAACCGATACAGGTTCAGGCGGTGTTTTTTCGACAGCAGCCGGTTCTTTAATTGCTTTTTCTTCAGCTTGAACCGTAACAGTTTCAGGATGTTCCGAAGCTGCTGTTTCAACAACAGCCGGTTTAATCTCCTCCGGCAGTTTCTCCGGGAAAGATTTTATGTCAAACTCTGCGGCAAGCAGTTCGGCGATACGCTTTGATTCTTTTTCATCCGCATCAGGAAAAAAGGGCGGTGCCGCAAAATTTTTGACATAATCCTCATCTTCACCCGGGCTGAAAAGCGTTTCGGGTTTCCACGCTTCAAATTTTTTCAACACAAGTTCTTCTGCGGATACCCCTTTTTTTCCAGCAGCAGCCGCTTGTTCCGAAAGAGCATCTCCTGTCTCTCCGGACATCGGCGTTTCAGGAAAGGATTTCATATCAAATTTATTTAATAATAATGCTCTCATGCGTTCCGCGTCTTTTTCATCCGTATCTGTAAAAAACGGCGGCGCTGCAAAGTTTTTCAGATATGCTTCATCCTCGCCCGGTCTGAAAAGTGTTTCAGGGTTCCACGGTTCAAATTTTTTCAGAATGAGGTCCGTCATGGAAATCTCCTTTTTTTCGGTTTCAGCCGTCATCGGCTCGGTTTTCCCCCTGATGTGCTTATTGTTCTTACTGCGCGTTTTTGCTTTTGCGGGAGATTTCTGTGATACATCTCCCTTTTTTTGTTCCGTGCTTTTTTTCTTTGCCCCCAACGTGCTTTTTTTTCCCATACACACCTCTCTGATATGGGTGAGAGGTCAGAGGTGAGGGGTGATTGCCCTCCAACCTGACCCCTAAGCCCTGAAAAGTAGGATATTGCTACCGTTAAAATACCATTTCCACCCCATTGACTTTTCCCTTTGTTTTATGAAACAAATGAAAGAATTGAATTCAGGGAAACAAGGCTGTTGAGCCTGTCGAAACAATGACTGTTCCGGAGAAAAATCCCCGATCCCTCATATAAATAACAGATAAATTATATAGATAAAAAAGCCGTGTAAATCTCTTTATATATCGGATCAGGTCTTTTTTGCAAACATTTTTTTCCGGTCACTGATGAAAAGGCTATGAAACTGCTCGCTGCCCCCAAGAAAAGAATTATCATCGTTCCCGGTTGCAGAATCACATATAATGTTAAAAAGTTAAATCTGTATGTCCCAAAACTCTTTTTTAAAAAAAAGGGCAAAAGCTGCGATGTAGGGTGGACAAAGCGAAGCGTGTCCACCTTTTTTTCTTGCGTTTGGCGGACACGCTCCGCTTTGTCCGCCCTACGGTAAAACCACGGTAAAAAAAACAACGGTAAAACGGAACGGGTTGAAAACCCGTTTTACATATAACATCGGCGGACACGCTCCGCTTTGTCCGCCCTACAACTGTAGAACGGGTTTCAAACCCGTTTTACATATACATATAACATCGGCGGACACGCTGCGCTTTGTCAGCCCTACGGTAAAACAACGGTAAAAACACGGTAAAACGGGTTGATCTGTTTTCAGCCAGGGCCGTTCACAAATCTTTATATTCAGGTTGCAATCATGTTCAATTTTTTTAAAAATATTTTCAGACTTCCCAGACTTCCCGATTTTCCTCTGAAAAGTTCTTCGGTCAAATTTTCCTTAAACCGGCTGACACGGGGCGTGGACAATATCCGATACGATGTTTATCTGAGTCCCGATTTCTGCAAATCAGCCAATAATCTTGTGGTTCAGGCAGTTGCCGTACACACCCGTACCGAGGATATTCTGAATTTGGACAAAAATTCAACGCTGCTCAAAGAAAAGGAAGAATTCAGAAAGCTTTGCACGGAAGTCATTACGGATGCCGTGAACAAGGCAAAGCTGCGCGGGGAAATTCAGATTGATTATATGGTGCAGACCGCTGTGGCAAAGTTACTGCTGGAAGAAATTCGGGGCAGATATGAAAAGCTCATTGTGCATTTTAAGAATATCATTCGGGAATATGAAACATCGGGCAATCACGAAGGCGCGATCCAATTAAAAAAAGAACTCTCCGAAATACTGGAAAACAGAAAAATAATTTTACACAATGTCGGCAGAGAAATTTTTCAGTATCTGATTGAGATTCAGAACAAAGACCTTCGGGAGATGCGGGAGGCGAATTTCGGTTTCGGCGCGGTGCTTCCGGATCATGTTTTTTCAAACCCCATGCTTCATGCAGAAGATATAAATGATGATTTTTTCATGCTTGAATCCTATGACATTCTGCTGGGACACCGAGTCGAGGATCCGGATAAATATGAAACATTGGTATCGCTTATCCGGGAACTCCTGTTTTATATTGACCGGAAGGATCAGGAAAATATTCCGGAAACAAAGGACCCCGGACTGGAAGCGGAACTGAAAGAAGCGGATGAAGAGAAAATAAACGCATGGATGTCCGAAGCTGATAATGTGGAAATCCTGTTTAATTATTTCCGGACAAAGCAGCGGCGGAAGCTTCTCAAAAAGCAGAAAGCAGATAAAAAAGAACTTTCCGAACTTGACAAAACAGCAGGAAATCAGAAAAAACTTTTGAATTTTTTTTACAGAAAATTCAAAAAAAAAGGTCTGATAAAAAGAATCACGGCGATTTATGAAATGCAGCCGGTTTACCTTGAATATTGTCCGCCCCTTGTGCCGCAGGTGGTCTTGCAGTTTCTGCTTGTCCCCAAATCAAGAAAAAGCATTGCGGGCCGCCTGAAAAAGCTCAGGACATATTACGGCAGAACCTTTTCTCTCAAGCCCCTTCAGAAGCTGATCATTAACATAGAAAAAGCCGGCGCGGGCACCCGGAAAATCTGTCTGATGCGGTTTCTCTCGGGTCTGATCCGTTATCACAGAGATTTTATGAATTTCAATATGCTGAAAGAGGCTATGGACAGCGTGAATCTTGCCACAAAAGAGAAGATTATCGAGCTTTCCCGGGCAAACAACACGCTGTATGAATTTCTGCTGCCCCATGAGCGGGAGTCGGAGGAAAAGCCGGTCATCAGCCATGTCATCATCAAGGCGGATGTGCGGGGTTCTACGGATATTGTTCACAAAATGAAGGAACGCCGGCTGAATCCGGCAACGCATTTCAGTATGAATTTCTTTGATCCCATTACCGAAATCATACCGGAATACGGCGCGGTCAAGGTCTGTATTGAGGGAGACGCGTATATTCTCGCGATTTATGAACGGGAAAACTCGCCCGAAGGCTGGTACAGCGTGGCGAGAGCCTGCGGGCTTGCGATCAATATGCTTTCCATTATACGGCGCTATAATCTGAGGAGCAAAAAATATCAGCTTCCCGCACTGGAATTAGGCATCGGCATCACCTACCGTGATGTCGCCCCCACGATTTTTTTTGACGGGGATCATCAGATTATGATTTCATCCGCGATCAATCTGGCGGATCGGCTCTCAGGATGCTCAAAAGATATTCGCAAAAAAGTATCTGAAAATAAAGAGCCTTTCAACCTTTATGTTTTTCAGGGGGCTTCAGATGCGGATGTGGCATCCACTGCGGATGATCTGTCACTTAGGTATAATGTGAACGGCATTGAATTAGATGCTGCTGCTTTTGAAAAGCTCTCAGGAGAGATTGACCTGAAAGCTGTGGAGGTTCTTATTCACAAAAAGAAGCGCAAATTTTATACAGGAAAATTCCCCACGGTGACCGGACTTTATCAGCGATTGGTCATCCGGGAAGACCGGATTCCCAAGATTGATACGGATACCTTTGAAATTAAAGAATTTACGGATAAGGCATATTATGAAGTCTGCACGAATCCCAAGCTTTATGAGTATATAAGATAGGGGTGAGAGGTCAGAGGTTTATGCTGTCGGGTTATGGGCTTTAATGTATCTATCTGTCAGAAATATAACAAAAAATTTAATATGAATGCGGAAAAGAGCAGACTTTGCCGGAAATAAAAAAAAGGTTCTCGCAAAGACGCAAAGTTCGCAAAGAATTTCAAGCTGTTCCGGTTTAAGCTGCATATTCCAATATTTCCAATTCCGCTTCCGCATTTACAGTGTCAAAAATTTCTTCGATACGGGCAGCTACGGAATCCTCAAGCAGATATTCACTGCAACCGCCGCACTGATATGTCGGCAGATTTTTCAGGATTACAAT
>JAIFKL010000214.1 GCA_020049595.1 Desulfobacteraceae bacterium | reverse complement strand
GAACATGAAAACACGAAATAAAAAAACACCTCTTTCCCCGGCAAACCCCACCCCCTGCCCCTCCCCGAAGGGGAGGGGAGTCGTCTCCCCCTCCCCTTCGGAGAGGGGGCCGGGGGTGAGGGGGGCAAGAGGATGGCTTTCCCTTATTTTTGCATTTTCTCTTCTTTTATGCTTTCCTGTTTTTCTTTGCGGAGCTGAGGCTGAAGAAGAGACGGTGGATTTTACAGCTTTCAGTCTGGAAGAACTGAAAAATGTCGAAATCATCAGCGCGTCCAAAAATCCTGAAAAGATTACCGATGTCGCTGCGGCTGTGTTCGTAATCACGCAGGAAGATATACGGCGTTCCGGCGTCACCGGCATTCCCGAAGCCCTGCGCCTTGCGCCCGGGGTGCAGGTTGCCCGCATCAGTCCTACGGACTGGGCGATTACCATAAGAAGTTTGAACGAAGAATTTTCCAACAATCTGCTGGTGCTGATTGACGGCAGGAGTGTTTATTCGCCTGTCTTCTCCGGCGTGCATTGGGATATTCAGGATACGGTTCTGGAAGATATTGAGCGCATCGAAGTCATCCGGGGACCCGGCGCTGCCGTATGGGGCGCCAACGCGGTCAACGGCGTCATCAATATCATCACCAAAAGCGCAAAAGATACGCAGGGCGGACAGGCTGTCGGCTTATACGGGACAGAAGAAGAAAGCGGCAGTCTCCGTTATGGCGGAACTGTCGGCAAAGAAACATCGTATCGGGCTTATCTGAAATTTTTCAACAGGGACCGTTTTTCGGGAAAAGGCAAGTCAACTTTCTTTGAAAGCCCGAATGACAACTGGGAATCTCTGCGGGGCGGATTTCGTATGGACAGGGACTCAGAAACAGGAGATTCGCTGACCTTTCAGGGAGAAGCTTTCGGCAGTCAGTATGACGCGGAAAATGTAAAATTTTTATTGACGCCGCCCTATTATATAGCGGAAAAAGATATTTCCGAGTCTGCCGGCGGACATTTGCTGGGCAGATGGGAGCGGAAATTTTCGGAAACATCTGATACGGTGCTGCAATGCTACTACGATCATGTTGAAAAAAATTACGGCATCACAGACAGTTGCGTTGATACGTTTGATATTGATTTCCGTCACCGCTTCCGCCTTTCCGCGCATGAAATGATCTGGGGACTGGGATACCGTTTTATTTCAGATGAATTTTACCTGAAAGACGGTAAAAAAGATTCTTTCCAGATTGACATTGACCCGACAAATCTTGATCAGCATCTTTTCAGCGCGTTTGTTCAGGACAGGATTCAATTAGTTCACGAATCCCTGAGTCTGATTCTCGGCTCAAAGTTTGAACATAACGACTTTTCCGGATTCGAGGCGCAGCCCAATGTCCGGCTGATATGGACGCCCCCATCCGGTGATAAATACGACCGTCATGCCTTGTGGGGAGCGGCTTCACGGGCAGTCAGGGTCCCGTCCCGGAGCGAGCGCAGTCTGAAAGCGATTACCGGCATTGTGTCTCCGGATTATCGCTATCTGAAAGATATTCTGGGGGCTGATCCTGCCGAATCTCTGATTCCCGACGCGCCGGCTGTCATAAAAATATTAGGAAATGAATCGCTGAGTTCTGAAACACTGACAGCTTATGAAGCCGGGTACCGTCTGAATCTGACAAGCTGTCTGCGAATGGACAGCACTGCATTTTATTACCGCTATGATCAGATCATTGCAACAACGGATTTCAGAGATATCTATTTGGAAACAGAACCTGCACCTTATTATGTCATTCCGGTGGGTTATGAAAACGGTATGCAGGGCGAGGCTTACGGCGCGGAAATATCGGGGAGTTGGCAGTTGATGGCGGACTGGCGGCTCACCGCCGCGTACAGTTATCTGAGAACGCTTCTGGAATCGGATACTGCGGCAGATGATCTTGACACGGCGGCTGAAGAGAAAAGCAATCCGAGCAGTCAGTTTTCGCTGCGTTCTTTGATGGGGCTTTCAAAAGAACTTGATCTGGATGTATGGTTCCGCTATGTGTCCGATCTTTCAGAAACTGTGGATGGCTACAGCGCGATTGACGCCCGGCTGGCATGGCGGCCATCGGAAACGCTTGAAGTTTCTCTTGTGGGACAGAATCTGGGGGACAGGCAGCATCAGGAATTTTCCTCTTTTGAGGTCGAGCGCGGGGTCTATCTCAAAGTCCTGTGGCGATTCTAAAAGGGGGGAGACTGTCTAATCTTATGAAATCAGCGGCGCATTCTTATAAAAAATTAAATTTCAACTCTCTGTTCATCTTTTTACTGTGGAGCATTCTATGGAGCAGTTGGTTCAGCGTTTCAGAAGTCTGTTCACAACAGACGGAGAAAGAAAAAAAAGAGGCTGATGATCCTGTCGAATATACGGTTGAAGAAGGATCTATTTATCATTTCGCAAAATTTGCCGAATGGACCCCTGAGACGTTTAAAGACAACGGACTGATGAATTTCTGTGTCGCGACAGAGGTGCCGGATACTGTTTTCAGCAATATTTCTTCGACATTGAAGGAAAAAAGAGTCGAAGGAAAAAAAATCGTCATAAAAAGATGCCAGCATAAAGATGATGTGAAAGACTGCCATATTCTTCTTTTTCTTGCTTCAAAAGATATTGATTTTATTAATGAAAAATCGGTCAACAGCAAAAGACTGAATATTATGACGGTGGGAGAAAAGAAAAAATTTGCATGGATGGGCGGCGTTATTGATTTCTTAACGGAAGAAAAAAAAAACAGCAGCGATTCACAGGCTCATGCACAGCCGGTGGGGACAGAAAAAAAAGAGGACAGGGATCCTAACGAATATAAGGTTAAAGCAGGATTTATCTATAATTTCGCAAAATTTACCGAATGGATTCCTGAGACATTCAAAGACAGCAGCCTGATGAATCTCTGTGTCGCGGCGGATGAAAGCGATGCAAAGGATCCGGATGTTGTTTTCAGCGATATGGCTTCGACGCTGAACGAAAAAAGTGTCGAAGGGAAAAAAATCATCGTAAAAAAATGTGAAAACAAAGATGAGACAAAAAACTGCCACATTCTTTTTGTCGCTTCGGCAAAACCTGAATTCATTCAGGAGAGATTGGACAGCGCAAAAGGTCTGAATATTCTGACAGTGGGAGAAGCGGAAAATTTTGCCCGGATGGGCGGAATGATCAATTTTTTAAAAGAAAACAAAGGCATCAATATTGTCAGTCAGAAAGCGTTGCTTCGATTTGAAGTCAACGAGGCTGCGGCAGGACGGGCAAAACTGAAATTCCGCTCACAGCTTCTCATGTCGGCAAAAATTTTCAGAGAGGAGGTGAAATAATATGCGAATGTTTCAAACTTTTTCTATTCCGCGCAAGTTAGTCCTGATCATTATGATTACCAGCGCGGTGACCTGTCTGATGGCTTCTGTGGCTTTTTTAGTCAAAGATGTTATTTTGTATCATCATTCGATGGTTCATTCGCTTTCGGGTCTCACGCAGGTGATCGGCATGAACAGTCAGGGCGCGCTGGTCTTCAACGATCAATATACGGCAGAAAAAAACTTAACCGCGCTGCGCGCGATGCCTTATGTGTTTTACGCGTGTGTTTATGACAGAGAGGGTGAAGTATTTGCCACTTATCTCCGCAAGGATGTGACCCGGAAAGTATCTCCGCCGCCGTATCAGAAATCCGGTCATTATTTCAAGCGGTTTGAAGGAAACGAATATCTCTATCTGTTTCAGCCGATTATGCTTGAAAATGAACATATCGGGACGGTTTTCATCAAATATGACTTGCAGGAAATGCTCTTTAAATTAAAAGAAGCCCTGTTTATTTTCGGCATTATCATGCTCACAGCATTTTTTGTGGCATTTATGATGTCAAGCAGGCTTCAGCGCCTTATTTCCGAGCCGATTTTAAGATTGGCTCAGACCACAAAGAGTATCTCGCAGAATCGGGATTATTCGGTGCGTGCGGAAAAATGCGACTGGCATCAGGATGAAATCGGCGTTCTCATTGACGGATTCAACGAAATGATTACCGAGATTGAGGCGCAGGAAGTTGAAATCAGACGGCATCGGGAGAATGAACTGAAACGCCAGCGCGAATATTTGGACAGGTGACAGCGCGAAGTGCTCAACCGTGTTGTTGAGCTTCAGAAAGCAAATGAAGAACTGATTCGGGCAAAAGAAGCGGCGGAAAGTGCCAACCGAGCCAAAAGTGCCTTTCTTGCCACCATGTCTCATGAGATTCGCACGCCCATGAACGCGGTTCTCGGTTTTGCCGACCTGCTTCATTCGCTGGTGACAGACCCGAAACAGCGGGGTTATTTAGAATCTATCCGATCCAGCGGAAAAAATCTGCTCACGCTGATTAACGATATTCTTGATCTTTCCAAAATCGAAGCCGGCAAGATGGAAATTCAGTACGAGCCGGTGAATCTTTATGCAATCATCAATGAAATAAAGCATATATTTTCTCTGAGAATTGCGGAAAAAGGACTTGATTTCAGGGTGGAAATTGCAAAAGATATTCCCCAGAGCCTGCTGCTGGATGAGGTGCGTCTGCGGCAGATTCTGTTCAATCTCTTCGGAAATGCCGTAAAATTTACACACGAAGGCTATATCGGACTTTGTGCGAAAAAAATTTATCAGCATGAAGACAGAAGCAGTCTTGATCTGGTGATTGCGGTTGAAGATACCGGCATCGGCATCAGCCCGGATTCAACAGAAAAAATATTTGAGGCATTCAAACAGCAGGACAGTCAGACGACCCGGAAATTCGGCGGCACCGGTCTGGGGCTGGCAATTACCAAACGCCTGGTTGAAATGATGCGCGGAAAGATTTCCGTGAAGAGCGAAGTCGGAAAAGGAAGCACTTTTGAAATTGTGCTGCATGATGTCTCGGTTTCGGCAACCCCTGCCAGAGTCAAAGCAGAGGAAAATTTTGACGATGAAAAAATCCTGTTTCAGCCTTGCACCGCGCTGATTGTGGATGATATTGAAACCAATCGGAATTTGGTCAAAGAATTTATCCGGGATACCAATATCAGAGTGATCGAGGCTGAGAACGGCGAAAAGGCTCTGGCGCTTGCCAGAGAATTCAAGCCTGATGTGATCCTGATGGACATCAGAATGCCCGGCATGGACGGCTATGAAGCCACAAAGCAGATCAAGCAGGACAAAGAAATCGCCCATATTCCGGTCGTCGCGCTGACGGCTTCGGGCATGAAAGAGGATAAAGAAAAGATTGCCCGGACCAAATTTGACGGATTTCTGATAAAGCCGGTCAATCGGAGCGATCTGTTCAAGGAGTTGTCGCGTTTTCTGCCGTATTCGGAAAGCACATCGCCTGAAAAAGCATCCGGGACATCGGAAGCGCAAAAGCAGATCGGCGAAGTGCCGGCGGAAATGATGGATAAACTTCCTGAAATAATAGAAAAACTGGAGAAGGAGTTTACGCCCTGGTGGAAATCTGTCCGTGAGAACAACAGTATTGCGGATATTCAGAATTTCGGCGATAAAATCAAAGCCTTCGGGGAACAGTATGGGATAGTGAATTTTCAGAAATTCGGAGACAATCTGATTTTGCAGGCAAAAATGTTTGATATTGAAAACATCGGCGCAACGCTGGAATCTTATCCCAAGCTGGCGGAAAAAGTGAGACTTCGGCAAGCTCAGTCGAACCGAAGTGAGAAATGAACTGTCATTCTGAGTGAAGCGAAGAATCTCTTTCGTAGAGACGCAAGTCCATTGCGTCTCTACTGGCGAAAGGACAAGCGGGAAAAGAAATGACAATGCACTCCGCTCATTTCTCATTGAAAGATTTGACAATTCCGTTTTTATTAAATGGCTAAAATTATCAAATTGTTATCTCTTTTTCATGCCCTCATCACTGCGCCTGTTCATGAAGATAATTCAGAATATAGTACTCCACTTTTGGTTTTTTACGGTATAAAAATTGCACAGTTAAGAAAATGATGACTTTCCGGCCCGGTTTTCCTGAACTGTACAGCAGAAAATATCCGTTTTTTCAATTTCGCCGGCAACGCAAAATT
>JAIFKL010000196.1 GCA_020049595.1 Desulfobacteraceae bacterium | reverse complement strand
TTTTATCATCCCATCCCGAATATGAGTGATTCAACTCGGAATTTGTCCTGACAAAAAAACGGCTAATCCCTTTTTCATAACTCCCTTCCAACTGTAGTCTGAAATGATATTCTTCAATATTGCTCCCTTCATCTTTGTCATAAAATCCGAGTTGATACAATGCGGCGTCATGATTCAGTCTGAAAAGCACAGGACTTAATTCCGCATAACCTCCTATATGATAAGGTTTTTTTTCTGTTTCCGAAAGATCGAAAGAATAATCTTCTCCGTATCCCTGATATTGGAAACACAATAAAAAGAGCAAAATAAGAAAAGGAATTCTCCCGAATCCGATTTTGACAAATAACATCAATAAGTTATATGTATTATACAAAAAAATCTCCTCCTTGACAGTCAAGCGGTTTTACTGAAATGCTTTTTCAATGCTTTTTCAATCACTTCGTAGTCGCCCAGATATGCCGTCATCAGACTTTTCCAAAGTTTTCCGTGATTGGGGACATTGAGATGCAGCAGTTCGTGGACAATCACATAGTCCCAGATTTCTTTTTCCATATCAAGCAGTTCTATATTGAAATTCAGATTGCCGTCTGTGGAACAGGATGCCCATTTGTTTTTCATGGGACGAATCGCCAATGTTTTGATTTCAAAGCCCATTTTTTCGGCAAATTCTTTGACTCTTATTTTAAATTCATTTTTGTCTCTGCGGTTCTCCGTCATAACTTATATGCTTTGAATAAATTGTCAAACAAATCATCAACAGTTGCTGCTGCCTTGTCAATATCATCATTTTGCGGCAATACCTCATAGTAGGCTTGAGTTCTCAATTCTCTTAATTCTTTTTCGCTTGTTTTCCAATTGGGATGTGTGACAAATGCCTGATTTATCTGCTTTGTGATGTCATCGGCATTTGCAAATCCTTTATCAAGCAATGTTTTGTAAATGAAGAAAGTCAAACCGTCAAAGCCTTTTTCAGCCTGTTCTTTTTTCCTTTTCTCATTGTCTTCAAGAATTTTCCGAATTTCATCCAATGCGTCCTGAGTGCTGATCTGTCTGTCTTCATATCGTTCCTCAACCTGCAAAGCCCGTTCTTTCAGTCCGATTAAAAAGGGATCCCCGGATTGTTCTTCAGCAATTTTGTCAATGCTTTTAATGAGATTGACAACTTTAGTATTAAAATTTTCCTGAGCTTCTTTGATTTTCCCGATCACTTTTTCATTGATTTCAAAATATTCGGCATTCTGCTTCAATCGGGTCATGCCGATTTTTTCCTGAATCAGTTCATCGGTTTTTCGCTGAAATTCCCGATCCGGCTGAATCCGTCTGGCGTAAGCATTTCTTACTACTTTATAAATTGCTGACAGGGTTGCATAATCATCTATGTACGGTCTTAAAAACTTATCCGGAGAAATAATTTCATACAGCATTTCGATTTCTTTGTATAATTTGAAAAATTCCTTGCGTCTTGATTTGTCTCTGAAATGAGCAATCAGATGATCCGTGTCCTTGTCGCTGAAATCAGATTGAATCAGTTTCAGATAGGGCGGAACATGTTCGGTCATTTTTGCCTTGAACAAGTGCTTCAACAACTCAATATCTTTGACAATCGCTTTGACTTCATCGCTGTCAAATGCCAGTGCCTTTTCCAGATTTTCAAAGATTCCGACAAAATCCAGCACAAAACCATGAGGTTTGACCATTTCCTTTTCTTCATTTTCATAAGGGCGGTTGACTCTTGCGATTGCCTGCAAGAGCGTATGATCCCGCATGGGTTTGTCCAAATACATGGCGTATAATATGGGCGCATCGAATCCGGTCAGCAGTTTTTCCGTAACAATCAGAATCTTGGGCATTTCTCCGAGTCTGGTAAAATTTCTTCGGATTTCTTTTTCTCTTTTCGGATCCAGATGATGTTTTTTCAAATCTTGGGTATCATTGTGATTGCCTGTGTAAACCACTTGGGAATATTCCGGCGGCATAAATTTATCCAATGCTTTTTTATACATGGCGCAGGCAGGACGATCCACAGCGACTAAAAATGCCTTGTAGCCCATGGGTTCTACATTTTCCTTATAATGATGCGCCGCATATTCCGCCACTTTTTCAACCCGTTGCCTTGCTTTTAAAAAGTTTTTGGTATTGACAGCCCGCTCCAGAATTTTGTTGAGTTCTTCAATATCGCTGACGCCGTAAGCTTCTGCAAGATTTAAAAATTCTTTTTCCAGAATCTCTTTCGGGACCAGCAGTTCATTGGGTGCCATGCCGTAAAAAAGCGGCAGCGTCGTGCCGTCCTCAATGCTTTCGGAAATGGAATATTTATGCAGATAACCGGATTTGTCTTCAATTCCGAATGTTTTGAATGTGCCTCTCCCGTAAACGGTTTTGTCAACCGGCGTTCCGGTAAATCCGATGAATGTGGCATTCGGGACTGCCGCCATGAGGTAATTGCCCAAATCTCCGCCGGTGCTGCGGTGCGCCTCGTCAATCAGCACGTAAATATTTTTCCGCAGGCTGATATTTGCAGGCATCTCCCTGAATTTGTGAACCATGCTGACAATAATGCCTCGGTAGTCGTCTTTGAGCAGTCTTTGAATATCTGCAATATGTTCTGCTCTGACTGCATTGCTGAAACCCACTGAACCGAGATTTTTCATCATCTGATCTTCCAGTTCGTTTCGGTCTATCAGTAGCAAAACGGTCGGCTTTTCGCTTTTCGGGGCTTTGAACAGCAGTTCGGCGGTTTTGATCATCGTGTAGGTTTTGCCGCTTCCCTGAGTATGCCAGATCAGTCCTCTTGTTTTTTGCAGATCATGCGCCCGCTCAACTGCTTTTTCAACTGCATTTTTCTGATGCTGGCGAAGGATGTATTTGTTCAATTCCTCATTCTGTTCGGCAAAAATAATGAATTTTTTCAGATAATCGAGAATATTGTGTTGTGAGCAGAACGATGTTGTTTTTGCCTCCAGATTGCCGAGTTCTTCTGCTTTCCAGTTGAAAATATTGCGTTTGACTGTATTCCATGTCACGCCGTAGGAAAAGCCGATGCTTTCTGTTGCGGAAAATAATTGCTGAGGAACAAAAAACTCCGGCGTTTCCCGATGATAGCGCCGTATCTGATCAATGCCGATGGCAATTGCCTCATCTTTTGCGGCGTTTTTGCATTCGATGAGCAAAACCGGAATGCCGTTGATGAGGAAAACCACATCTTCACGGTTGGCATAGTGACCGTTGAAAAGAGAATATTCTTCGGTAATTTCAAAGAGATTTTTCTCCGGCTTGTCATAATCAATGAGAACAAGATTAAATTCCCGGTTTTCTTCTTTGCTGAAAAAAGTTTTTTCGCCTTGTAAATGCTGTAAAAAATCACGGTTGCCGTGAATATTCGGCAGGGGCATGTCCAATTTTCTTAACAGTTCTTCTTTGCTGTCTTTGAATTTCGGATTGAACTGCCTGACTTTTTCAAAGAGGGTGTCAATGAAAAAGCGGGAGGCATTCCGGGCTTTTTCTCTGGGAGAAGGCGCATTGAAATCAAAGCCCCGGCGTTTTTCCGCCTCGGTTTGCGAGACAAAAGACCAGCCGATGTCCCGGGCATATTTCAGGATACGGGATTGGACGCTTTTGTGTTCGGTGGGTTTAGGCATGGTTTATGCTCCTGCGATATGATTAAATTCAAGATTCCCTGTAGTTTTTTATCCTTGCTTATAAGCAATCCCTGTCGTTCTTCTCCTGTCATTACTCAGTTAAAATATCTGAAGTCCAAATGTAACGCATTAAAATTAAAAATCAATCCTCTTTTTAAATTCATGTGATTGATATAATTACTGAATTTTGATAGAATCAAATCATCCAGTTTTTTCACAGCAACAGCGGATAAGAGCATATCGCCAAGAATAAAGAAGTTCACTTCTCTTGAACCTATGGTTTTATTCCGGTATTGGGCATCAATCTTTTTGATAATTTTAAAAGTGGTTCTTGCTGATTTCAGTTCATGATAAAAAGCTCTTCGGTAAACCTGATGAAAATACCCCGGACCCAATGTAACCAGAATTCGGTTTGCTGCGTTAAGTAAATCTCTGATTTCTTCTTTACCTTTTGTCATTGCTTTATCAAAGTCAAACTCATCCCGTAAAGAGGTTTTAAGGGTCAGTTTGTTCGGAAACATTTGATGCTCAAAAGAAATATCGCCAAAGTTTGCCAAAATGCCAAGCAGTTTGTTGTATCCTTTCAAATATGAAATCAGTTGTGCCTTATGTAAGGGAGATATTTTGGGAACAGCTTTTAACTCAATAATTATTTTATCTTCAACCAGTATATCTATGCGATAAGAGCCGACGCGTTTATCAAAATAGAACACATCGAATTCTTTCTGGCACTCTGCCTTCAAGCCTTGTGATTGCAATTCCGATTCAAGAGCCGTTTCATAAATTTCCTCTTGCCAGATATTGCCCATCGTGTTGTAAACCTTAAAAAGACAGCCTTTTATAATATAGGTTAAATCTTCGTACATCTTGGTTCCGTATCAAAAACTACAGGGATTGTTTATAATCAAGGATAGTTCCGTCGTTTTTCTCATCTGAGCCACAGGGATTGCTTATAAACAAGGATACTTGCCTGTAGTTTTTTATCCTTGCTTATAAGCAATCCCTGTCGTTCTTCATTTCTCCAAACTCAAGGTGATTCACCCGCCGCTCTCCGGTCATGAGTTCGTGCAGGAGCGTTTTGAATAGGGTGGTGAGGGTGTCATTATAAGGGATCAAAAAGAATAAGTTTTTTAATCCATCTGAAATCTTCTGTATTATGTGTTGCCAGAGGCAAATCGAATTTTATTGCAGTAGCCGCAATCAAAGCATCTCCAAGCGACATTTTGCGCTGCTGACGAAGATTGATTGCCTCTGAAAACACTTCAGTTGTAGGATAAATTACCTTCAACGATCTGAAAATATTTATTAAATTGGCTTTTTCAGATTCATTCAATTTATAATAACCCAAAGTTTCAACCATTGTAATTGCAGAAACTGCCGGTAATTCATTCAAAAGCCAAGTCAAGACATGGTTGTAATTTTCAGAACCTGCATAAATAATGATATTGCTGTCTGCAAGCATCATGTTTCACGTCCGGGCAAAGAACGATCTTGGCGGATTTCCCGTTGCCAAGCTACCGGATCATCAATATCTGCAAATGTTCCCGATGATGACAACTGTTCAAAAGCCTTTTTCAATATTTCCCGCCGAGTCTCAAGTTTTGAAATCTGATCATGGTTCTTGCCGTAACGCTGCGTTAAAAATAGGATAAAATCAAGAACATCATATTGTCTCTCTTCAGGTAAAAGCGACATATATGTTTGGACTTTTTCAATAATATTCATTTGTGCTGTCTCCTTTATGCCATTTCTCCAAACTCAAAATCTATGACAATATCGCTATCGAGAATTATCATAATTTCCGCCTCTGAGCCTGTTCTCTCAATTGGCGTGCATATTCAGCACTATCCGTGATATCTGTGCGATTTTTCCACAAGCCGATTAATCCTGAGTTCAGCAATTGACGGGCTGTCAAATGTTTCTTAGGTTTGCATTGCGGAATGAATATTAAAACAAGTTCTACCTGCTGACCTTTGATAACCGGCAGATTTGTAAGATAAATTTCACCGTCTTTTTGGATTGTCTGTTCTATCCGTATTGCCTGCATTACTCTTCTCCTTTATGCCATTTCTTCAAACTCAAGGTCATTCACCCGCCGCTGCCCGGTCATGAGTTCGTGCAGGAGCGTTTTGAACAGGGCGGTTAGGGTGTGTTTTTTCTTGTTACAAAATGATATTTTTTTGTCAAATGAAATAAAAATTTCAGCGATTCTTTGCTGTTCACTTAATGAAGGCTTTGGTATGAGGGTTTCCTCTAAAATTGTTTTACTAAGTCTTTGTCTGCCGGTAGAACCTTCCATTTTATCTGCTAACTGCTTTCTAATATCGTCTTTAAGAAGATAATAAAACAAATAAAATTTATTACTTAAATTCTCAATTTCTTTTATAGGGATAACTTCAGTTGTTGCATACGCAAA
>JAIFKL010000112.1 GCA_020049595.1 Desulfobacteraceae bacterium | reverse complement strand
CGGTTTGAAAAACCGCTTTACGATATGAAAGACCGATCTTTGAAAGCGAATTGGTATCAGGTAATTTTTTATCTGATACGCAAATTACACGCCGTAAAAAATTACAATCATCTCCGCTTTTAATTGATTCATCATTTTTACCCTGTCAATATCAAAAGCTTTTCCGCATATTATCCGGAGTGTGAAAATGCCAATTTTATAAAATGGGTTTCGCAAATGCTGAAATTTCGCTGCGCTCATTTCAGCACTCCGGAAGGCTTAACTTAATGGCATTGTAGCGACCCCACCCCTCCCCAAAGGGGGGGAAAAGACTCCCCCTCTCCTTCGGAGAGGGGGCCGGGGGGTGAGGTTTTTCAACACCCCGCGCTTTTCTTTTTGGGTTTTGCGGGTTCCGAAGCGGGCGGCGCAGGCGCGGGCGCGCTCGGTGTGACTGCCGGCGCTGCGGGCTGCATTGCCGGGGCTGCGGCTTTGGGCATCGCCTGAACGCCGCTGCCGCTTGCGCCTTGGGTTTCAGACCAGTAGGCGTCCAATCCGCCGTACAGCACTTTCACGGAACGCTCGGTTTTCTGAGACAGAATGCCTGCCGCAGCCATTGCCAGCGAGCCGTCTCTGTCCACCAGAATCAGCGGTCCCGCGCCCACAAGATAGGCAGGATTTGAAATCACGTCCGCAACATCCGCGTTGAGAGATCCGGGCAGACTGTAATCTTTAAAAAATTCCGGAGGACGAATATCCACGATTTCAAAAGTGCCGGGGAGGTCCATCATCATCCGTTTCAGGTCTGATGCGGAAATGCGCTCCGGCAGTCTGACATGTTTTTTCGGAGCCGCAGACGCGCCCGAACCGCTCTTTGCGGCTTCAAAAACCGGAAGCCCCGCGCTGATCCACGCTTCACTGCCGCCTTCAAGATTTCTCGCATGTTTGAAGCCCCTGCGTTCCAGCACGCCGACAGCCATGCTGGAGCGATACGCGGAATTGCAGACCACCACAACCGGCTCAGAGGGATTCAACTGCGCGGAAAGTTCCGCAAGGTGATTCAGCGGCAGATTCAGCACTGTCCCGATCCGCAGCGCCATCCATTCGGAGGGAAGCCGCACATCTACCACCACCGGCGCATCGCCTTTCTGCATGAGGTCATAAAGCTCACGGGGCAAAATGGGCGAACCCACGGTTACGGAAAGTCCCGCTTTTTTCCATGTCTCAAAATTAAGAATATCTGCCGTATAACCCACGCGATGCAGGCGGTACAGCCCTTCTTTCAATTCTGCTTCCGCGCCGATCAGAACAGCTTTTGCCCCCCACGGTGCCATAATGCCGACCCATGTTTCAAGCCTGCCCCGTGCGGCAATATTCACCGAATTGGGAATATGTCCCTCCGCGTAGGCTTTGGCGTCACGCAGATCAATGACATAATATTTTGTTATGTCAGACAATTCCGAACTCGGAGTTATTTCCGCAGGCAGCGCGGCGTTCCAATCCACAAGAACCGGACCTTCTTTGTTCATTTTTGCATTGTGCTTGAAATACTGCGGAGCTTCGGGAAGTCCTTCCAGCAGCGCGGTCACAAATTCGCTCCGTTTGCTGTGAACAAGATAGGGATTGGAAGCTCTTTCTTTGCCGATGGTGGAAACCGGATCGCTGCTGAGATGCGCGCCGCAGAGAGAGCCTGCCCCGTGCGCGGGAAAAACTTTCACGCTGTCGGGCAGTTTTGAAAGCTTGTTCGTCCATGAATCAAACATGGCGGACGCGAGCCACGCGGCGGATGTGTCGCCGCCGATGAGGTCAGGGCGGCCCACGCTTCCGATAAACAGCACATCGCCTGTGAATGTCAGTTCCGGCATATCCGGCTTGTCTTTGCTGTAAACCAGCGCACACATCCCGTCGGGCGTATGCCCCGGGGTTTCAATGAATTTTATCAAAGCCTTCCCGACTTCCACGGTGCTGCCTTCTTCTAACGGCTCAATCTTGTAATGAACGCCGCTTTTTTTGCTCTGATAAATCGGGCAATACAGGGCTTTCATCATTTCAATATGCCCTGCAACGAAATCGGCATGGGAATGGGTCAGATACACGCCTTTGACGGTCACACCTTCTTTTTTTATCACCTCAAGATAGGCGGAAATATCCCGCACCGGGTCAACCATGAATGCCTCTCCCTCGCTGATGAGCAGATAGGAATACACGGAAAGCACGGGCAGATCAAACTGAATCACCTTGAATCCCGGAAATGTGTAGGTATCCACAACAGAATACATGCTTGCGTCAGTACCGTGGGCGGCAGACTCGGAATCTTTAATCTCCGCGGCCTGCAAGCCGGCCCATAGCGCACACAAAACCGTTGCCAGCAACAGCAGCATCAAGCTTTTCCCTTTTTTTACTGCAAGGCTGCGACAACGATTCCATCTGCAAAAAGATTGTTTCGGTTTTTCTTTCAAATTTTCTTTCAAATCGTTCCTCCTTTCAAAAGTCTTGGGTTTCTCTTACCGATTCGCTTTCAAAATATCGGTCGCTGACGCTCCCGGCTCCGAGCATGGAGCGTGAGCGACATGTGATTTTGAAAGCGAATTCATATAAATTGTTGTTACGCGCTGAATCTCCTCTGTCAGCTCCGAAGCCTGAAGCTGATTTTAAGAATTACAATCTATATAGGCGATTGCATAAATCTCTGTCAAGGATTTTGTCTGAAATTGAATCTGATGCCGAATTTTTTGAGGCAGCCTTGCACACAAACTGCAATTATGTTATATTATATCCTGTTTTTTATATGCAGGTCTGCCGATTTCAGAGGGCCGGAATGATAAATTCGGAAATGGAAAAAATTTATTAATGATATAAGTCAGTTAAGGAGCGGGCATGGACAAAGCCATATTGATTTCTCACAGCAGCCGGGATGAAGACTTTATTGTCAAATTGCGTCAGGCAATGGAAGCCCACGGTCTGTATAACTGGGTGGATTCCCGCGATCTGCGGGGAGGCGTTGATCTGACAGTAAAAATTCAGGCAGAAATTGAAAAATCCAGAGCCTTTATTGTGGTGCTGAGTGCGGATGCCTTTAATTCCGCATGGGTTGCGGAAGAAACCCGGTATGCGTCAAAAATTAAAGAAAACCGTCAGGAAAATTATCCGATGATTGCTTTGCTGCGTGAAGGAATCGAATTAGGCGCTTTGAAATGGATATTTTCCCGGGAACCCATCGCTATTCGTGTAAAAAACAGCCCCGGCGGAATTTCCGAAGCCATGCCCCACATACTGGCAGCACTGGGAGAAAAGCCATCCGGGGACCCGAAATCCGCAAAAAACATCCCTTCAGAGCCTGCCGAGGAATTGGTGCTGGAACTGAAATTCCCCTATATCATGGAAAAAGACGGAAAACACCGTGCAGTGGCAAGGTCCGAACTCACATATATCTCTGCAAAACACAGCGATGCTCCTCTCAAATGCCTCCGGGCTTTTCTTTTTACGTCACCCCTTGGTCCTATTGAAATCAATGAACTGCGATGGTATTTAGAAAGATATTATTTATGGCCCACAGGCATGTTCAAAACCAGAGCCGAAAATGTGGAAAAAAAACTGCCGGAATGGGGACAGGAACTTTATCATGAAGTCATGTCCAAAGTCATTTGTGACAATATTGTTTCTGCGTGGAAAAAAATCAGTCCTCAGGCAGAACGCCGCTTCAGCGTTTTTGTGGATTCCAGGTTGTCAAAAGGGAGTTCGCCGGAAAAACAGAATGAAGCGGATGAGGCTACAGCGCTGCTGCTGGGGCTTCCATGGGAACTGCTCCATGACGGACACGATTATCTGTTTCACGGTGCCAGGTCGGTGAGGGCGGTGCATCGCTCGCCGGAACATCATCTGTAATGCGGATGACAATCTCCGCATAAAGGGTCTGCCAGCGTACAGCGCCGGCAGATCCGAGTTCATGCGGGGGAGTGTTTTATGCTTTTTTTGTTATACTGATCCGCTTTTGTTTTTTTTGCCG
Organism: Desulfobacteraceae bacterium; assembly: GCA_020049595.1. GTDB lineage: Bacteria > Desulfobacterota > Desulfobacteria > Desulfobacterales > JAIFKL01 > JAIFKL01. The sequence goes on along the minus strand of JAIFKL010000112.1, from coordinate 2,117 downwards.
CAGACACACACAGACGCACACAGACAGCTGTCCGAAAACGGCATACATGCGGAAAATATGCCGTAAAAAATCAGAATCGGATTACTATATCAATCTTTATTTTTTCCATGAATATCTCACTCCTTTGTTTATTTGAGGGCAGGGCGCAATGCCGTTAAGTCAAGCCGGAACTCCCCCCTTGAGGGTGGCAGGGGGGTGTCTGCGCCTGGCGGCGTAACCGCGCCGGAGAAATCTCCCCGCGCCGGAAACACCCCCTGGGGGCCCTCAAGGGGGGAGTTCGGGCGCATACCGTCCGCCATTGAAGGCAGGGTGGGCTTAGTTCCCAGCCTGTGCCGCTCCCTGCCTCTTCATTTATTTTGCTTATAGCAGTCGTAACAAACCGGTTTGCCTATAGTTGAAGCATTTTCTTTGCCGCAGACATGACAGCAGACTTCTTTATAGTTCCTGTTTTTAAACTGATTCCATACCTTGAAGCAGTCAGGGCAATAGGGCTGCGAAATATTCCGTGCGATATTCTTTTTACAGCGGATACAGTATCCTGTATCCGAAGGCGTTTCAGGCAGCTTATACCAAATCGCTTTCAAAAATCGGTCTTTTCAGACCGTACAGCGCCCGGCTAAAAACAGACTCAAATCGCTGAAACCGCTTGAAAAGCGGTTTTACGGAGAACAGGGTTTTTGATAGCGGATTGGTATTATTATCTTTTTCCGAGGATGTTATTTTTTCAACAGACACCCTGATCTCATCGCTGATTCTGATAAGCCTCATGGCTTCGTTATAAATATCATGATATATCTCAGTATCTTGACTTTTGGATACATATTCTTATTAAGGTTTAATTTTGGTATTATTCCGAGGCTTTCTGCATAATTCATGACAAAATGATTTTTCTGATATCCTGCATTATCAAATATAATACCAATTCGCTATACTAATCCACTTTCGGTTTTTTACGGCATATTTTCCGCATATATGCCGTATTCCGCATTCAGATATCTGTCTGTGTATGTCTGTGTGCGTCTGCGGCAAAAAAACAAAATCGGATCAGTATATCAAAAACGGTGTTCTCCGTATCTGTTTTAAGCCGGGGCGCTTTTCAGGCGGTTTAAGCGATTTATCTGTTTTTAGCCGGGTGTTTTCAGCCGGGGGCGCTTTACGATCTGAAAATACCGATCTTTGAAAGCGAATCGGTATAATATAAACAGGCAAATCAATGTATTGCATTTTTAATTTGTTGTAACTATCTGATTATATTGCCATACCAGAAAGGCACAAATTATTATAACATATTGATTTCATTCAAAATGATTTTGAAAAGCCAACAGAACCTAATATATAAAAAGATATCAGATGAAAAATATTCCTGTCAAGTTCATTTATTTTTCCCGGTATTTCAGAAACACCTTTTTTCGATAGTGCTGCAAAGGTAGCGACTCAGAATGACAGCATCACTATCTTTTTTTCTTTGCGGACTTTGCGAGAAATCTGTTTTTGAATCAGTAGCCTTTTATCTCTCGCAGAGACACAAAGATCGCAAAGAACAGCCTTTATAACATCTTTTCTTTGCGGACTTTGCGCCTTTGCGAGAAACCTGAAGTCTGTTGTCAAAACTTTCAAATATCTTCATCACTCACATTCGGATTTGTGCTGAGATATTTTCTCAGCCACTCCCGCCCGCGCTGTAGCAAATCTTCCGCATCCGAATTGCACAACTCCGCAACATTCCAGAGCCGAATAGTGCTGTCAAAGCTGCTGGAACCCATCAGTTTTCCGTCAGGGCTGAAGTGAATGCCCAGAACATAGTCCGAGTGATCTTCTATGATGTTGAGGGGCTTATCTTCGTTCACATTCCACAGGCGCACGGTGCAGTCATCTCCGACCGATGCCAAAAGCCCTTCGGGACTGAAACAGATGCCCAGAATTGAGCCGGTATGTGCTTTTAACTTTTTGATTTCTATGATTTTATTAGCATTCCATAAAGTTATTGCGCCCTCGCTGCTTCCGGAAGCCAAAAGTTTTCCGTCATGGCTGAAACTGAGACAAAAAACCGAACCGGAATGACTCTTCAACATCTTGACTTGTTTTCCGTCTTCAAGACGCCAGAGCCGAATGCTTTT
>JAIFKL010000251.1 GCA_020049595.1 Desulfobacteraceae bacterium | reverse complement strand
GCGCGGGCGATGCAGATGCGCTGCTTTTCTCCGCCCGAAAGCCGGCTCCCCAATTCTCCGATCACCGTGTCGAATTTATCGGGAAAATTCTGAATAAAATCATAAGCATAACCAGCTTTTGCCGCGTTGATAATATCTTCTTCGGACGCGTTCCGGTTTCCGTAAGCAATGTTGTTTCTCACCGTGTCGTTAAACAGAATCGTATCCTGCGTCACAACGGCAATCTGTCTGCGAAGTTCAGATACCGAAATATCTCGTATATCCACGCCGTCAATCAGAATTGCGCCTTTGCTGACATCGTAAAATCTCGGAATCAGGTTCACCAGCGAGGTTTTTCCGCCCCCGCTCATTCCCACCAGTGCTAAAATTTCTCCCTGCCCCACGTCTAAATCAATGTTTTTCAGCACCATATCGTCATCATATTTTAAGCAGACATCTCTGAATGTCACCCGATGAGACCCGTTTTTAATTTGAATGGGACGGAGCGGCTCTTTAATATCAGACTCGCGTTCAATAATGTCAAATACCCTGTCTGCCGCGGCAAGTCCCTGCTGAATGTCATTGTTCAGTCGGCTCAGTTTTTTTATCGGATCATATAGCATGAGAACGGCTGCCATAAAAGAAAAAAATGTGCCTGCGGTGGAAGTTCCGTCAATCACTCTGTAACCGCCGTACCATATAATGAAAGCAATGCCGAGTCCGCCCAGAAATTCCATGACCGGCGAGGAAAGCGATTTTGCCATGACCGCTTTCATTTCAAGCCTGAAAAGCGCAAGCGTTTTTTCGGCAAAGCGTTTTTTCTCATAATTTTCCATGCCGAATGCCTTGACAATTTTGTTTCCGACAAAAGTTTCATGCAGAAAAGAACTCATGTCCGCCATTGCTTCCTGACATCCGGTGCTGACCCGGCGGACCCGTCTCCCAAATTCCACGACCGGAAAAAAGGCAATCGGCAGGATAACCATCGCAAATAACGCCATTTTCCAATCTCTGTAAAAAATGACGCCGGTGAGTCCGATGACGGTAAAAACATCTCTCAGCGAACTGGTGACGGCTGTGGAAACCATCGCCTTTATCACATTGACATCATTGGTAATGCGTGACATCAGCCTTCCGGTTTTTTCTTTGTGGAAAAAGGAAAGCGGCAAATCCTGAATGCGGTCATAAAGGCTGTTTCTGAGCTGGCGGATGATGCTTTCGCCCACATAATTCATGAGATATTCCTGACCGTAGTATCCGATGCCGCGAATAAAATAAATCAGAATCACGGCAATCGGAATGATTCTGAGCATGGTGATGTCTTTTTTGAAAAAGATGTCGTCCAGCACAGGCTTGACCAGAAAGGCTGTCGCGGAGGTTGCGCCTGCGATGACCAGCATACAGCCCATTGCCAGAAAAAGCCTGAGCCAGTTTTCCCGTATCATGGAAAACAGACGTTTGTAACGATTTTGAAAAATTGTGTTTATCAATATGCTGCCTCTGCTTATTTTTTAACCACGAAAGCACGAAAGCACGAAAGAAACGAAAAAAAAAAAATTTTCGTGCTTTTCATATCTGATTTTAATAAAATGGTCGTGCTTTCGTGGTTAAATATTATGCCCGAAACTGCCGTCCGCTTCCTCTGTAATCCGGCACATTTCTCGTTCAAGACGTATCCGGCAGACTTCTTCCGTGTGTTTGCTGCTGTTTTCGGGAACATAAACCGGTTCCCCGTAAACCATACGGCATTTTGTAAAGGGATACGGCATGATAAAGCGGTCCCAACTGGCAAAAATTTTTATCCGTTTTGCGCTGTATGTGACCGGCACAATCGGATAGCCGGTTTTTTTTGCCAGCGTAATAATGCCGGGCTGAACTTTGAATCTCGGTCCCTGAGGCCCGTCCGGTATAATCACGCCGGGTCTGATTCTTTCTTTCAGGCGTTTTATCAGGCTTGCCATTGCCCTAAGCCCGCCTCTGGTGCTGGAACCCCGAATGGTTTCATGCCCTTGGCGCTGAAGGATTCTTGCAATGATCTCGCCGTCTTCGGACTGGCTCACAAGGATGGCGCCGCCCCAGCCCTTGTAAATGTGGCTGATGAGCAGGATTCTGGAATGCCAGAAAGCGAATATGAATTTTTTGGATGCCATGACCGCCTCCGCTTTTTCAAATCCGACAGATTCAATCTGCAAGGTGGAAGCTAAAAGATCAATGATCTGCTTGCCCAAAATCCCCACCAAATTCCATTTTAATTCATATAACCATTTGTTTTTCATATTTTTTATCTCGGATAAAACGACAGGCATTTATAAAGATACAGATGTGTTTATAAGAAAGGGGTGAAAAATGCAATCTTTATTTTATAGGAGCGTCATCTTTGCAGCAACCGCAACGGCAAATGCTCCCGAACCCCGCAGGAGTGAAATATTTCCGGCAATAATGATATGCCGCTCCTGCGTGGCTTATATAATTTTATAAAATTATATCATACAGTTATACTTAAAAGCGATACGGTCGGATACCGGCATGAGGCGCTCCTCTTTCGCTACACGGATTTCAGATTTACGATGCTGAAACAATATTCCTGACCGCTTTTCCAATATCAGGATAGGCAAACGTGAAGCCGTATTCCGAAAGTTTTTCAGGAATTGCCCGCTGGCTGTACAGAATAGACGTTCCGAATTCCCCCAGCATCAGGCGGATCATGAAGGCAGGCGCGGGCATCATTGACGGTCTTTTCAGCGACATCCCCAGCGTGGCGGCAAATTCAAAATTTCTTACCGGGTTGGGCGAGACAAAGTTAAGCGCGCCCTTGACATTGCTGTTTTCTGTCACAAAAAGAATGGCAGAAACAAGATCGTCGGCATGGATCCAGGGAAACCATTGCATACCGTTGCCGAGCGGTCCCCCGACAAAACATCGGAATGCCGGAATCATCTGCTTCATTGCGCCGCCGTTTTTTCCCAGAACAACGCCGAAACGCATGGTCACAACCCGATGACCTTTTTCTTCTGCCTGAAATGCGGCTGCCTCCCAGTCTCTGCACACCTGCGCGAGAAAATCATCTCCGTTTGTCTCGCTTTCCCTGAGAATGTCTTCTCCTCTGTTTCCGTAGTATCCCGCAGCAGAGGTGCTGCAAAGAATGACTTGTTTATCTTGGGGCAGAGCTTGTACCAGATTGCGTGTGGTCAGTATCCGGCTGTCATAAATCAGTTGCTTATATTTCCGGGTCCACAGATTGAATATAGTCCTGCCTGCCAGATTCACCACAGCATCCGCATCTTTGAGCGATGCCTGCCATTCGCCTTTCCGCGTCGTATCCGCAGAGATATAAGTAAAATTTTCGTGGCTGATCTGACGCTGATTCGGGCGGGTGCCGGTTGCTATGACCTGATGTCCTCTGTTCAGCAAAAGATTTGACAGATTCCTGCCCACAAATCCCGTACCGCCTGTGATAAATATTTTCATCTCTCACCTCAAAAAAATCTTGTTTTTACTATTGCCGCATCTGAAAAAACTATGAGCAGTATATTTGCCGTAAACTTATTTATTAAGTAAATTCAGTCTGTTGATAGGTAGTGTAGCAGCAAAGATTTGACAACTTTTGAAAAGTTGTCAAATCATAAATTATGAACAGCAGGAGTCGCTTGACCCGCATCCGCCGCATCCGCCGCCGGGACTGAGCTGAAGATTTGATGTCACCGTAAAACCTGTCATTGCCTGAAAATCCACTTTAATAGGTTGGGCATGGTTCAGAAAATCTTTTTCGATGACATACTCCACACCGGCAAATTCATAGATACTGTCATCATCTCTTTTCTCATCAACTGCCAGTGCGATCTGCGGTCCGCCGCATCCCTGATGCAGAAACACGCGGATGGGTTTCAGTTCATTTTCCTTAAAATATTCAGCGACCTGAGATTGGGCTGTTTCTGTCACGTTAAACATATTTTTTCTCCTTATAAAGTTTCCTAACACCGATTGGCATTCGCAGCCATTTTCTGCGCTTTCATCAAAATTAATAATCACAGAATATTTGTCAATTGTTTTGTCATATCGGCGATTGAATGTTAAAAATTGAAAATTTAAGTAAATTAAGGTCTTAATAAAAAATATCATAAGGAATATTTTTCTGTTGCAGATATGCCGCTCCCGCGGAGTTTATCAGAAATTTTTCTACAGCCTTTCAGAAAATATTTTGTCAGTGATTGCGTCCAATTCGCTATCAAAGTTTAAGCGATTTGAAAAATCGCTTTACGATCTTAGCTTTATGATTTCTCCGTAAAACCGCTTTTTAAGCGGTTTGAGCGGTTTATCTGTTTTCAGCCGGGTGTTTTCAGCCGGGGCGCTTTGCGATCTGAAAAGACCGATCTTTGAAAGCGAATTGGTATGAAATTAACATTGACAAAGCAGGCGCTTTAATCACGGAGGATTTCCATGTCGAATATTTTTTATGTGGGAATTGATCTCGGAACCAGCCGCACTTCTGTTGCCACATCAACTGGAAAACGCATCACGACAAGAACCTGTGTGGGATATCCCAAAGATATTATTTCAAAAAAAAGATTCGGAAAAGATTATCTCCTCGGAGACTACGCATTGGACAACCGTCTGGGGCTGAATATTGTCTGGCCCCTTGCCGAAGGAGTCATTCGTGAAAGTGAGAAATCGCTTGAGGCAACAGGGCTGATTCTCAGACATATCATTGCAGAAGCAATTCCCGACAAAAAAGAAAGTGATAAAATATATGCCGGTATCGGCGTCCCCGCGCAGGCAAGCCTGAACAACAAGCGGGCAATCATTGACGTTACAACAGACTATATTGATAAAATTCTCATCGTCAGCGAGCCGTTTGCGGTCGCATATTCCATTGACCGCTTTGATGAAACGCTGATTGTTGATATCGGCGGCGGCACCACGGATTTATGCCGGATGCACGGTTCCATTCCTGAGAAAGAGGATCAGATCACGCTGAAAATCGCGGGAAATTTTTTGGATGATGTGATTAGCAAAGCCATTCTGGAAAAATTCCCCGATGTGCAACTGACGCCCCGGATTGTGAGGCGCATCAAAGAAAAATACGGATATGTCTCCGAGGTGTCGGAGCCGGTGGTCGTCACGCTGACGCAGAACGGCATTCCCGCAGAATACGATATTACAGACATTCTCCGGGAGTCATGCCTCAAGCTTACGAATCCGATTTGTGAGGCGATACAGAAACTTGTCGGCACATTTGATCCGGATTTTCAGGAAAAACTTCGCAACAATATCATTATTGCCGGTGGCGGATCCCGGCTCAAAGGCATTGACAGGGCTGTTGAAAAGAGTCTCCGGGATTACGGGGGCGGCAATGCCGCAACGGTTCAGGATGCGGAATACTGCGGCAGCATCGGCGCGCTGAAAATGTGCATGGAAATGCCGGAAGAATATTGGGAGAAGAAAAGTAGAGCGACCCAGGCTGAGAACAGATCAAATCGCTTCTGAAGCGACCCAAGCTGAAAACAGATTCTGTTTTAAGCCGGGCGCTTTACAAAACGGGAGCGTTCTCTGCGTCTTTGCGAGAGATAAAAAGTTTTCTCGCAAAGGCGCAAAGAGCGCAAAGAAAAAAGATAGAAAACAGCATGTTCAGAAATCTGGAACATCCCTGCTCCGGAGTCTTTGCATCTTTGCGGACTTTGCGAGAGAACCTTTAAGTGTCACGAAATCTGGTCATTTGTCGGGAGCAAAGATAATAACTATTTGAAAACTTGAGAATAACATAGGAGCAGTACTGCTTTTTGTTCATCACTATACTGATCCGCTTTTGTTTTTTTGCCGCAGACGCACACAGACGGCTGTCCGAAAACGGAATACGGCATATATGCAGAAAATATGCCGTAAAAAACCAAAAATGGATCACCATATAACAGTATAATTATAAAAAGAATCACTGGCACTATATGTCCACAGCCACTGCCTTAGATACCCCGGCGCAGCTTGCTGCGGGGTAGTTCATTACCTGCATACTCTCCAAACCGTCATTGTCCGCTTTTTTCACTTGTTGCAACATGTTCCGTTTATGTATGCTTCATCACATTTTCTCATTAACAGCATTATACTTGACGCCATCCGTTTCAAGTGATATGAAGATACAAGTTTTGAGCATATAATCATTTCAGCAGAAATAAGGCTGAGATTTTTGGCTTCTCAAAATCTATAAGAAATGTTTTTCTGAGTTTGGTAAAGAAAGGTAACAATATGGAAGATAAATTTGACAAATTTGCCCGTGAATTGCAGGAGCAGATTTTTGAAGAAACCGAAGAATCATTCGGAGAAATCGCGTATCAGCGATGGCGCTATCCGCTTTATCTGGGAGCCATGGAAAATCCCGACGGTCACGCAAATGTGAGAGGCGGCTGCGGTGATGCGATTGAAATTTTTCTCAAATTTGAAAATGACCGGGTGAAAAAAGCTTCGTTTCAGGTTGACGGCTGCGGCGCAAGTCTGGTCTGCGGCTCTTATGCGGCAGAAATGGCTTTCGGTAAAACTGCTGCTGAAATCCTTGAAATTACCGGTGATATTATTCTGAAAAAATTGGAAAAATTTCCGGAAGAAAATGAGCATTGCGCATTTCTCGCGGCAAAATCACTGCATGAAGCAGTAAATGACTACAAGAAGAAGTCTTAGTTTTTTCAGCCACGAATGAACACGCCAATCTTATTAAATGGGTCTTCACGAATAAAAGACACGATTTTTTCAGAAAGTAAAGCGGATTTAAAACCCGCTCTATTTTAAAGGAGTTATTATGATTATCAGCATAGCCAGCGGAAAGGGCGGGACAGGAAAAACCACTGTCGCTGTCAATCTGGCAATGGCAGCAGGGACGGATGTTCAACTTCTGGATTGCGATGTGGAGGAACCCAACGCCCATCTCTTTATCAATCCGGTGTTTGAGACAACTGAAACCGTGACCACACCTGTTCCCGAAATCGCCGAAGAAAAATGTACGTTCTGCGGAAAGTGTGAGGAAATATGCCAATTCAAAGCCATTGTAGTGATTGGCAAAAGCATTCTGGCATTTCCCGAACTTTGCCACAGTTGCGGCGGATGTATGGCAGTCTGTCCCGAAAAAGCCATTACAGAAAGCGGCAGGGAACTGGGAGTCATCCGAACCGGCAAGCGCAACGGTTTGGAATTTGTTAACGGAAGGTTACGAATCGGCGAAGCCATGTCGCCGCCCCTGATTAAAAAGGTGCGCTCGTTTTCAAAGCCTGACAAACTTGTCATCATTGATGCGCCGCCGGGAACTTCCTGCCCGGTGATCGCAGCGATGAGACAAACAGATTTTGTGCTGTTGGTCACTGAACCCACGCCTTTCGGTCTTCATGACCTGAAACTTGCGGTCGGCGCGGTGGATATTCTCGGAATCCCGCGGGGACTGGTCATCAACCGCTCGGATATGGGAGATGATAAGGTCAGGGCTTATGCAGCAGAAATCGGAATGCCGATTCTGATGGAAATCCCGTTTGACCGGCGCATTGCCGAAGCCTATTCCAGAGGCGAAATTCTGATTGAGGCAATCCCCGAACTGAAAGCAGCATTTTTTAATCTATATCAACGAATTAAAGCCATTACAGCATCGGAGGACGCAAAATGAAAGAACTGATTGTCATCAGCGGCAAAGGCGGCACCGGCAAAACAAGCCTTGTTTCTGCCTTTGCCTCATTGGCGGAAAACAAAGTGCTGTGTGATGCGGATGTGGACGCGGCAGACCTTCATCTGATTATGAATCCCGATGTCAGACAACGGCATGATTTTCAAAGCGGAAATACGGCAGTCATTGTCCCGGAAAAATGCACGCAGTGCGGATTGTGCCGGGATTTGTGCCGATGGAACGCGATCACCGAGGACTTTAAGGTGGACGCCATCGGATGCGAAGGCTGCGGCGTGTGCGTTTATTTCTGTCCTGAAAAAGCCATTGATTTTCCGATAAATACCTGCGGAGAATGGTTTATTTCAGAGACCCGTTTCGGACCCATGGTTCATGCCCAGCTCGGCATCGCCGAGGAAAATTCCGGCAAATTAGTCTCACTTGTGCGGAGAGAAGCCCGACATCTCGCGGAAGAAAAACATCTTGATCTGATGCTCACAGACGGTCCTCCGGGAATAGGCTGTCCGGTCATTGCCTCTATCGGCGGCACAGACGCGGTGCTGGTTGTCACGGAACCCACTGTTTCCGGCAAACACGATATGGAACGAGTCATTGAACTGGCGGCTTATTTCAAAGTTCCGGCAATGGTTTGTGTGAACAAATTTGATCTGAATTTGGATAAAACTCTGGAAATCGAAGCCTTTGCCAAAGAAAAAGGCGTGTTCTGTTCGGGAAATATTCCTTTTGATCCGATTTTCACCAAGGCAATGGTAAAGGGGCAGACAGTGTTTGAATATAACGGAAAATCCCAAGCCGGAGACGCGGTGAAAGCAATCTGGGAAAATGTTCTGAAAAGACTTGGTTAATCGCTATGACGTAGGGTGGGCAGAGCGCAGTAGGATGATAGTTCAGCACAGACCTTGCTGCGCTCTGCCCACCTTACAATTATAGCAACAATTACAACAGAAGCATTGAGGTCTCATAATGAACGAAAATATCAGAAAAGTCGAAATACTACAAAATAAAGGCGTGAAAATTCCCAATCCTGCAAGCATTGAAATCGGGGAAGATGTTGATATTGAGCGGATTTCCGGCAGCGGTGTCGTCATTTACTCAGGCTGTAAAATTTACGGAAAATCTACACTGATTCTCCAAGGCGCAAAATTGGGCTATGAAGCGCCGACTACATTAGAAAACTGTCATGTAGGCTCCGAGGTATCGCTGAAAGGCGGATTTTTCAAAGATGCTGTTTTTCTTCACAAAGCCAGCATTGGATCCGGCGCGCAGGTCAGGGAAGGAACGATTCTGGAAGAAGAAGCCAGCGCCGCACATACAGTAGGACTAAAGCAGACCATTCTCTTTCCGTTTGTCACGCTGGGAAGCCTGATAAATTTCTGCGACTGCTTCATGTCCGGCGGGACCAGCCGGAAAGACCACAGCGAGGTCGGCAGTTCCTATATTCATTTCAACTACACCCACAATCAGGACAAAGCAACGCCTTCGCTTATCGGCGACGTGCCTAACGGCGTAATGCTGAATCAGCGGCCTATTTTTCTCGGAGGGCAGGGCGGGCTTGTGGGACCCTCCCGGCTGACTTTCGGCACGCTGATTGCGGCGGGTTCTATCTTCAGGGGCGATGAACTCAGAGCGAATCGTCTCATTTTTGAAGGGGGCAGAAGCGGGAATGTGCCGTTTACGTCCGGCGTGTATTACGGCGTCAAAAGAATTGTGGAAAATAATTGTATTTACATTGCAAATCTCACGGCGCTGATGCAGTGGTATCAGCATATCCGTTCTCAGTTTGTTTCTGATAACTTCCCGGAACCGCTTTTAATAGGGCTTAAAGAAAAACTGAAGATGGCGATTGACGAGCGCATCAGCCGATTGAAAGAACTTTGCTTCAAAAAAGGCAGCGATCTTTCTGAAAAATGGCCCGGAATCGAAGAAAATTTCAGAACGCGGCAACACGAACAAGGAGACATTGCTTTGCGGGATGCTTTTCTGGAAAAAATCAGGCGAGGCATTCAGGAAAAAGGGAAAGATTATATTTCCGTGATAAAAGGACTTGATGAAAGAGATGCGAAAGCAGGCACGCGCTGGCTTCAGGAAATTGTTGACCGCATTGCGCCGATTATCTGAAAGTAATTTAATCATAAAAAATTCGGTAGTGATGCACAAGGCAGTGATTCGGAATCCGGGATTTGACAACTTTTCAAAAGTTGTCAAATCTTTAACTCAGGCTCTTCACCGCCGCATCACTGCGTTCTGCACCACTACCAAAGGTTCAAGGTTTCAGAAATCTTGAACATCTTTATTTCAGGTATTTGGATTCAAACTCTTTGATTTTTTTATCTGCTTCCGGTTTGGGAGATTCAAGAATATCTATAAGCTCAAAGAGTAAGTTTTTATCTTTTTCTGGCAACTGGCTATCTGTAGTTATAAAATTTTTAACTCCATTAAAAAGCCAACTTTTTTCATAGTCTTTGGAAAGAGCTTTATAATACTTGATAAATTTTTTCAATTCGATCAAAGCATCTTTTCTTTTTATTTGAAATAGCAGGGATGAAATTTTTGTAAATCTCATAACCAAATTATACTCATGAGAAATTATTTTCATTTCCAGTCCAGCACGCTATCTGCCAGAATTATTGCGTCTTTAAAACGTCTTGTTGTAAGACTGGCTTCTGATAGATTTGTGGTATATATTGACTCATAAGGGTTTTAATCATTTATTTTTTTAAAATGTTCGTATGCGCCTTCATAATCTTTTTTATATTCAAATAGTTGAACTCCAAAATTATTTTTAGCGGAATAATTATTTGGGTCAAGTTCTAAAGCCTTTTGACACATTTTCATTGCATCCTAATGTCTATCTAATCTGGTGTATGTTACGCCTGCATTGTTGTAATAAGCAGGTTCGCTTGGAGCAGAGTCTATATAGCTTTTTCATGATAATAAATAGCCTTTTTATAATTTTTCATATCATAATATCTGTTACCTATTTCTGCATAGATATAATGACCTTTAGGGTCATAATCGGTCGCCTCTTTCCAAATTTTGATTGCCTCATCATACTGTTTATTAGACCTCTTTCAAAACTGGGATTTGTCCGCTTGATTTTATTGGATAAAAATTGACTTTTGAAAGAGGTCTATTATTCTCATACCCTAATCCTTTGTAGTAAAAAGCGTATCCAATATCTGAAAGAATATTACTCTGTTCAGGATTTATGTTCAATGATTTTATTAACTCACCGATAGCGTCATCAATTTTAATTGTCTCATCCTTATCACATATATCACAACTTTTTTTACCGTATATAAGCCTACGTATATGATGTGCAAATACATCTTCGGGATTTTTTTCTATCACTTTGGTAAAATATAAAATTCCCCAATCATAATAAGCCTCTCTTAATTGGTTTCGTTCTTTTCCATAAAAGGATGAATAACTCATCTTACGCAGTAAAAAAATAAAGGTTGAAAAAAAATAAAAAAAGTTTAATATCGTTTTATCTGAAAAACAACTGAAAAGGTGAAGACATGAATGATAATATATTCGATTTATATGTTGACTATCTGCTCAGTTCATTCGGAGCTGTAACGGCAACGACGGTGCGGAGAAACGGCGATGTCCCGTTCCGAAAAATCAGTATTGCCGTGAGATGATAAAACAGTCTGTAATCAATCAGATACCGTTCAGGTATGTTCTTTCAGATGTGCGGTTCGCATCTGCGGAAAACATGATGTTCATCAGGCATGAGACAGGGAAAGATTTTGTGATGCCTGTAAAAACAAACCGCAAGACTGCACTGACTTATGATGACAGGCGGGAAGGCAGATATGTGAGAGCGTATAAGGCGGTTTCCGAGACAGATACTCCGATAAAGATTTTTCTTGAAGATGCTGATTTTCCTATGCTTTCCGTCAGACAGGTCTTTGTAAACAAAGACGGCAGTACGGGTATTCCGCACTTGATAACCGGTGATACCGCACTGATATATGAGCAGATTGCTGCTGTCTGCCGTAAACGACGGAACGCGGAATGTTATCATAAATCGCTTAATCGGTGCATTACATACCGCTTTTGCGGAGCTGCAAAAATTACAGCCTTTGAAAATTACTGCGTAAGGTGAGTTATTATCTCTCTCGTCGCCCCCCGCGCGGGGGCGTGGATTGAAACCCGGTTTTTGCCGGTCGTTTATGACGGCAATCAACGTCGCCCCCCGCGCTGGTGCGTGGATTGAAACACAGTCGGGTTTTTATACTGACCGGCGAGTGTGTCGTCGCCCCCGCGCGGGGGCGTGGATTGAAACTCTTACCCTGTCATATACATATCCGGCTACGGCGTCGCCCCCCGCGCGGGGGCGTGGATTGAAACAATACAAAAAGGAAAAATTTTTCATGCAGTTTATTGATCTTGCCGCGCAGCAACGGCGGATTCGTACAAAAATTGAAGCCAATCTTCAGGCTGTTCTCAATCACGGACAGTATATCATGGGACCGGAAATCAAAACACTGGAAGCCCGAATGTCTGCATTTGTCGGCGCAAAACATGCAATCAGTTGTTCTTCGGGAACTGATGCGCTGCTGATGGCGCTGATGGCTTACGGCGTGAAACCCGGCGATGCGGTTTTCACCACGCCTTTTACCTTCATTGCTTCTGCGGAAGTGATTAACATTCTCGGCGCGACGCCCGTATTTGTTGATATTGATCCGAAAACTTATAATATTGACTCGCTTGCCCTTGAATACGGGATAAAAAAAACAAAAGGCAAAATCGTTCCCAAAGGCATCATTGCGGTTGATATTTTCGGGCTTCCGGCTGCTTATGATCCCATAAACGAAATTGCGAAAGAACACGGGCTGTTTGTCATTGAAGATGCGGCGCAGTCCTTCGGCGCAGAATATCACGGCAGAAAAGCCTGTTGCCTTGCCCATATCGGCTGCACCTCTTTTTTCCCTGCAAAGCCGCTGGGCTGCTACGGCGACGGCGGAGCGGTCTTTACGGATGATGATAATCTCGCACGGAAGATGGCTTCTATCCGGGTTCACGGGCAGGGAAGCGACAAATACGACAATATCCGCATCGGCATTAACGGGCGTTTGGACACGTTTCAGGCCGCTGTGCTTCTGGCGAAAATGGATATTTTCCCGGAGGAAATTGAATTGCGCCAGACAGTTGCCCGGCGTTACACCGAAAAACTTTCGCAGCATAGTTCATTTGTGACGCCTTTTGTTCCCGAAGGAATGAAAAGCGTGTGGGCGCAGTATTCGATACTGGCGCAGGACGAGCAGCATCGGGCAGCAGCTCAGGCAAAACTCAAAGCCTCAGGGATTCCGACTGCGATTTATTATCCCAAGCCCTTGCATAAGCAGACGGCTTTTGCTATGCTGGGATACAAAGAAGGCGACTTTCCGGCCAGTGAAGACATTGCCCGGCGGATTTTCAGCATTCCCATGCACCCCTATCTCACCGAGGAAGAACAGGAAAAAATTACGGAAGTTCTTATGAGCGCATAACCGTAGGGGCAACCCTCTGTGGTTGTCCTCGCTGCTTCCCCTCCCCCTTCCGGGGAAAGGACTTAATGATATGTTTGAAATTGATTATCTGACAGACAAGAACGGTCAGCCTAAAGCGGTGGTAATTCCCATTGAAATTTGGAATAAACTTCTTTTGAAAGAAGACAGCGGGTTTGACGAACTGTCTGAAGCAGTGGAAGATTACTGTCTCGACAAGGCTATGGATGAAGGAAAAAAAAGTCCTTTGCTGAATCGTAACGAAGCGTTGAGATATTTAGAGGAATAATCGGATTGGAAATTTATTACAGACAGGCTTTTTTAAGAGATATTAAAAAACTTAAAAAACAGCCTGTTTATGATGAGATATTTGATTTTGTTTTTACAACGCTGCCAAATATCAGAACATTGCGGGAACTGAGTGATATAAAAGCAATGAAAAGTTATCCAAATCGTTATCGCATAAGGATTGGCGATTATCGTATCGGAATAGAGACACATGGGGAGATAATCGAGATAGTACGTGTTTTACATCGGCGAGAGTTTTATCGTTACTTTCCTTGAGTCAACGGAGAAAAGTGAGCATGGAACTTGGATTGCCTGACTGAAATTATTTTTCGGAAACATCTGTTCATTCATAAAAAACATGACGGGACAACCGTAAAAAACATGACAAGACAAAAACTATGCTACAAATATCTCACACCTACGGTGTTCATTCATAAAAAACATGACGGGACAATTATAAAAACATGACAAGACAAAAACGAATCCTTGTAACAGGCGGCGCTGGATTTCTCGGCTCTCATCTCTGCGAGCGGCTCTTGAAAGAGGGGCATGATGTTCTGTGCGCGGATAATTTTTTCACCGGCGCAAAGCGTAACATCCTGCATATTTTGGATAATCACTATTTTGAAGTCCTGCGCCATGACATCACTTTTCCGCTTTATGTGGAAGTAGATGAAATTTATAATCTGGCTTGCCCCGCGTCGCCGATTCATTATCAGTTTGATCCGGTGCAGACTACCAAGACCAGCGTCCACGGCGCAATCAACATGCTGGGGCTTGCCAAGCGGGTCAGGGCAAAGATTTTTCAGGCTTCGACCAGCGAGGTTTACGGAGACCCGGAGATTCATCCGCAGCCGGAACATTACTGGGGGCATGTCAACTGCATCGGGGTTCGCTCATGTTACGATGAAGGCAAACGCTGCGCTGAAACGCTGTTCTTTGACTACCATCGTCAGCAGAATCTGCGAATCAAAGTCGCCCGAATTTTCAACACTTACGGACCCAGAATGGACCCGAATGACGGGCGGGTGGTGTCCAATTTCATTGTTCAGGCATTGAAAGGCGAGGCAATTACCATTTACGGCGACGGCTCGCAAACCCGCTCTTTCTGCTATGTGGACGATCTCATCGAGGCATTTATCCGATTTATGAACTCCCCGGATGACTTTACGGGACCTGTCAATCTCGGAAACCCCGGCGAATTTACCATTCTGGAATTGGCGGAAAAAGTCATTCGGCTCACCGGGTCCCGGTCTCAATTAGTATTCAAGCCCCTGCCCCCGGATGACCCGAAACAGCGCCAGCCTGATATTCGTCTCGCCAAAGAAAAATTGGGATGGCAGCCGAATATTCCGCTTGAAGAAGGGCTGAAACATACGATTGAATATTTTAAAGGATTGATCGGGTAGGGGCAAGCTGCCGGCCTGCCATCCGTTGCTTATATTTTTCTCAGCAAAGCAGGCCGGTCGTGAATTCAACAAAAAAAGTAATATATTCTCGAATGCGGATCCGCAATTATCGGAGTATTTTTTGATCTCAAAACTGATACAAACATCATTCATCAATGCACTCAAACTCGGAAAAGATTTCTCAAACTCCAAACGAAGCAAATTGTGGGTAGAGTGTCTTGCCCAAAGCTTCAGAAATATTGATTGGAAAAGACATATTACCGTTTTTTCAAGAGATTATGACCGTAATAGATCTGAATTCCGTTTAAATGAACTGTTATTTGATATTACGGTTGCGGAGGTAAAAATAGTAAAGTCAGCCAAAGGATCACATATCAAAACGCTTACAGGTGCCAAATGGTTAGTTGAAAGCGAATTAAAAAGAACTGATTCTCGTGATATAATTATTGATTTCAGCAAGTTGATGATCGGAGATTCGGAAAATAAGTTACTGGTCATTTCAGCAGGAAGTTCTCTTACACAATGGTCATTGGAAACCATTCCGAATTTAATAAGAAAAAGTAGTAGTAACTTCTATCTTGCATTTATTCCGCATCCTGATGATTGGTATTCAGAGAATTGTCCTAAAATTGAAGTTTATCAATATACAGACAAAGGCTGGCTATGTTCTGAAAAATCAGGCAGCCGTGTCGTATGAAAAATATAACCCTGATTTGCAATAGACGGGCGGGGCGCATCAGTCATGAAGCGCATCGTCAAACCCCGCCCGCCGCTGAACCCTGTGTTAGGCATTTTCTATCGAAGGACACTATGCAGCCCTTTGAATTTCTGATCCCGAAACGGCCCGTTTCGCTTCAAACGAAGAATAGGAAGAATCTCCAAGCATGGAAGAGTTTCGTGCATGGCGAAGCAAAGAAGGCATGGAGCAGCAGCACTCCTCCGGTGTCGTCACCTTCGCTTCGATTCTCGATTGTCTATCTTTGCGACAGCGCGCCGGCAGATATAGACAACATCATCAAGCCGATTCAAGATGCGCTCGTAGGGTTAGTTTTTGAGGATGACTTTTTAGTGTCTGATGTTGACAGCCATCGTCGGTTCTTGGCAGAGCCAATAGATGTAACAACTCTCCCACCACTGCTCCAGATGGGTGTTGCTACGGGAAATGAATGTGTTTATGTGAGGGTCAGCGATGCACAAGACCTTAGGAGTTACCTATGAACAATCCTGTGAGAACCGCACACGACAAGAAGATTGACTCGTTGGCATCAACCTACAGAGAACAAGGATTTACCGTTCTTAAAGAGCCGTCCGGTAGTGAACTGCCTTTTGATCTTGGCGGCTATAAACCGGACTTGATAGCCACAAAGGGAGATGCCGGTCTGATAATTGAAGTAAAGGCAACTGCATCTCGCATTTCCGTTGACCGCTTTCAGTCGCTCGCTCAGGAGATATCAAAACATCCCGGTTGGCGATTTTTGCTTGTGACATTAGAAGACGTTGATTCATCTAAGATTCCAACGGGCAGCGGCGAATTGCCCACTTGGCCGCAGCTCGTGACAAAGCTACAGCAGGTGCAGGCTCTGATTGCAGAAGGCGCCCTCGAACCTGCCGTGCTGTATCTTTGGAGCATATTTGAGGCAGCGCTTCGAAAACGGGCAATTACTCAGAGTATTCCTGTTGAACGCCTCCCCGCTTCGATGCTGCTGAACCACATGTACTCGCAGGGCGAGGTTTCAGTTGATGATATTGATCTTTTCCGCGAGTTCATGAACAAGCGCAACCGGATCGCCCACGGTGCGAGTGAGCTGATTGACCCAACCATAGTCGCCCTGATATTTCAATCCGTTAGTCGTCTGCTTACAGACTGGAGAGAATAAGATTCAGTCTAACTATTGAATTAATTAAAAATTTTAGAGAATTTATTAACAATAATGACCGGCAATAAATTGCCGGGCTATTTTCGGATGTCCCTACGGGACTCAAAGTTACCCCTGACCTCTTACCTCCGAAGGACACCAAATGACAAATCTCCCTCATGGCGGAAAGCTGGTGAATCTCATTGCCGAGTCGGAACGGGCAATGGATTTGCAGAAGCTTTCCAAGAATTTGCAAAGCATCACGCTTTCCAATCGGCAACTGTCCGACCTTGAGTTATTGATGAACGGCGCATTGTCTCCTCTGCGGGGATTTATGACTCGCGAGGAATACGAATCTGTGAGAGACAACATGCGCCTTCCCGACGGCACGCTCTGGCCCGTTCCGATTTGTCTCGATATTTCCGAAGCGCAGGCAAAGGAACTGAAACCCGGGCAGTCCGTCGCGCTGCGGGACGCCGAAGGCTTCATGGTTGCGGTCCTGACGCTTGAAGATATATGGGCAGCCGATAAAGCACTTGAAGCGGAGCAGGTTTACGGAACGCAGGACGCAAAGCATCCGGGCGTGGAATCTCTGTTCCGTCAGACCGGTACGCACTACGCAGGCGGAGCAATCGAGGGCATTCAGTTTCCGCTGCATTTCGCATTTCGCCGGCATCGGCACACGCCCGCAGAAATACGCCAGATATATAAAAAATTGGGCTGGCGGCGCATTGTGGGATTTCATACGCGTAACCCGTTGCATCGGGCGCAGTTTGAAATGACGCTGAGAGCTATGGCGCAGGCGCGGGCAAATCTGCTGCTGCATCCGGTGGTGCGCCGTGTCAGACCCGGAGACATTGACACTTACACCCGGATTCGCTGTTATTTAGAGATGAGCGGAAAATATCCGCCGAATATGATGCTGCTGAGTCTGCTGCCGCTTTCCATGCGGATGGCGGGTCCCCGGGAATCGCTGCTCCATGCGCTCATACGGAAAAATTACGGCTGTACGCATTTTGCTATGGGACCGCATCACGCAAGCCCTATGATTGACGGGCATTTTTTTTACAAGCCAGATGCGGCAAAATCGCTGATTCAGTCTTTCAGAGATGAATTGGGCATTTCCGTGCTTCATTTTGATGAGATGGTCTATGCCGCAGATGAAGACGCATACATGCCGGTCAGCGAAGTGCCGGCGGGCGGCACCGTGCGCTCGCTTTCGGATGATGAATTTCACAGACGGCTGCGCGGCGGCAGGCGGATTCCCGAATGGTTCACTTTTCCCCAAGTCATTGAAGTGCTTGAGCAGGCATATCCGCCCCGGCACAGACAGGGACTCACGATTTTCTGCACCGGGCTTTCCGGCGCGGGAAAATCCACGATTGCCCGCATTCTTCACGCCCGTTTTCTCGAAATGGGCGGCCGCCCCGTAACGCTGTTAGACGGCGATATTGTGCGCCGGAATTTGTCGAATGAACTTGGTTTTTCCAAAGAACATCGGGATATTAACGTGCGGCGCATCGGTTTTGTCGCCAGTGAGATTACCAAAAATCGGGGAATTGCCATCTGTGCGCCCATTGCGCCCTACTCGGAGATTCGGCGGCAGATTCGGGAACTCATTGAAAGTTACGGCGGATTTGTGGAAGTGCATGTCGCAACGCCGCTTGAGGTCTGTGAGACAAGGGATCGGAAAGGTCTGTATGCAAAGGCGCGGGCGGGCTTGCTGAAAGGCTTTACCGGCGTTGACGACCCGTATGAACAGCCCGAAGCCCCGGAAGTTTTTATTGACACGACAGACATGACGCCGGACGAGGCTGCGCAGGAAGTGCTGCTGTATCTTGAGCGCGCGGGGTATATCAAGTGAGAGGGGTTTTACTCGGAGCGAATTTGAAGCACCGTAGTCCGCAGTGTTAAGCAGAGCGGGTTTCTGTCCGGCGTGGTCAGGATACTCCGACCGGGAAGCTATTTATACTGCCACCGGCACAAATTGCGCTTGCAGTAAAACGGCTTTGAAAGCCGTTTTGTCGGCAAAACGGTTTGCGTCTGTTTTAAGCTTCGGCGTTTTACAGAAAATTCGGAAAGCGCAGAAAAGCGCAGATTGTGACGGTGGAAAGAATACCAGCCATGAGACAATTTGTTACATTCAGAATAGACATGTATCTGATGGGCATTGATATTCTGGCAGTCCGTGAAATCAACCGGTTTTTGGATATTACGCCTGTCCAGCATGTGCAGGATTATATCCGGGGACTGATAAATCTGCGGGGGCAGACCGTAACGGTTTTCGATCTCGGGGTCCGTCTGGGGCTGTCTGCCCGAATCCTCACGGATAACAGCCACAATATCATTCTGAAAAAAGATGCTGTCGGTCTTCTCGTGGACTGCATCGGCGATGTGACAGAGGCTGAGGAAACGGAAATCGAGCTGCCCCCTGCCAATGTCGGCAAAATCGAAGAAAAATTTGTTGTCGGCGTTGTCAAACTCGAAGATGAACTTTTAGTGATTCTTTCGGCTGAAAAAATTCTGGAAACTAAGAAGTGAGAAAATTGAGAAGTGAGAAGTGAGAATTGAGAAATAAGAAGTGTTCAATTCTCACTTCTCACTTCTCACTTCTCAATTTTTTCGCTTTCAAGCATAAGCATTGCCTTTTCAACAATATTATCCGCGGTAAAGCCGAATTTTTTCATGACTTCGCCCCCGGGTCCCGACGCGCCGAAACCTGTCATGCCTATCATAATTCCCTTTTCGCCGATATAGCGTTCCCAGCCCATAGACAGCCCTGCTTCAATCGCTATACGGTTGGGAAAATCTGTCAGCAGCACTTTGTTTTTATATTTCTGTGATGTTTTTTCAAATAAATCCCAGCTCGGCATACTCACAACCCGGACAGCAAAACCCTGTTCTCTGAGATGTTTCTCGGCTTCCAACGCGATATGCACTTCAGAGCCGGTGGCAATAAACAGAATATCGGCTTTGCCGTCAGAATCCGACAGAATATACGCGCCTTTTTCAAGACCGTCGCCGGTGTTGTATCTGCTTCTGTTCAGTATGGGAAGATTCTGACGGCTCAGAATCAGCGCCACGGGCCCCGATGACTTCATCGCGGCTCTCCACGCGTCCACCGTCTCTGTGGCGTCCGCGGGCCGGATCACCTTCAGTCCCGGAATTGCTCTCAGGCTTGCTAAATGCTCCACCGGCTGATGCGTGGGACCGTCTTCGCCGACAGCAATACTGTCATGTGTGAAAATATAGATGACCGGCAGTTTCATCATCGCGGCAAGCCGGATCGCCGGGCGCATATAATCGGCAAATACGAGAAATGTCCCTCCGAAAGGACGCACACCCTTGTGAAGCGCCATGCCCGACAGAATCGCTCCCATGGCATGTTCTCTGACGCCGAAGCGGATATTTCTGCCGGTGTAGGCATTTTTCTGAAAATCTGATGAAAATTTTATCAGCGTATTGTTGGAGGGTGCCAAATCCGCAGACCCGCCGATGAGGCATGGAAATTGTTCTGCAAGGGCGTTCAGAATTTTGCCGGATGCGGCCCGCGTGGCAATGGAACCTTCTGTATATGAGAAATTCGGCAGATTTTTCTCCCAGCCTTCTTTCAAAACACCTTCAAGGGCGTTTGAGAATTGTTCCGCAAGTTCGGGAAAATTCTTTTTATATGCTTCAAATTTTTCCTGCCAGAATGCTTCTGCTTTTTTGCCGCTTTCAATACATGCTCTGCAAGCTGAAAGCGCTTCTTCCGGGATGAGAAAACATTCCTGTTCCGGGCATCCCAGTATTTTTTTGGTCAGACGGACTTCTTCTTCGCCCAGGGGCGAGCCGTGCGCGTCTGCGGAATCCTGTTTGTTCGGGCTTCCGTAAGCGATGTGTGTCCGCACGATAATGACGGAGGGTTTTTCTGTTTCCGCTTTTGCAGCTTCAAGGGCATTGTGAATCGCTTCCGTGTCGTTTCCGTCTGCCACACGCTGCACATGCCAGTGATATGCCTCGAATCTGCCTGCGACGTCTTCTGTGAAAGCAATGTCCGTGCTGCCTTCTATGGAAATTTTATTGTCGTCGTAAATGCAGATCAGTTTTCCAAGCCCCAGATGACCCGCAAGCGACGCGGCTTCGGAACTGATGCCTTCCATCAGATCGCCGTCGCCGCACATCATATATGTGAAGTGATCCGCAATGTCGTGTCCCGGACGGTTGAAACACGCGGCAAGATGACGTTCTGCCATTGCCATGCCCACAGCGTTTGCAAAGCCCTGTCCCAAAGGTCCGGTGGTGGTTTCCACGCCGGGGGTGTGTCTGTATTCGGGATGTCCCGGGGTTTTGCTGTCCAACTGCCGGAAATCTCTGATGTCATCTAAACTCACATCATAGCCGGTCAGATGCAGCAGGCTGTAAAGCAGCATGGAGGCATGACCGCCTGACAGCACAAAGCGGTCCCTGTCAAACCATTCGGGGTTTTCCGGGTTATGTTTCAGAAAGCGGGTCCAAAGGATATATGCCGCAGACGCAAGCCCCATAGGCGCGCCGGGATGTCCTGAATTTGCCTTCTGAATCGCATCCATTGACAGGGTGCGAATGGTGTTTATGCAAAGTTTATCAATTGTTGCCTGATTTTCAGGCAGTCCGTTACTCATATTGATTCTCCTTTCAGGCATATTTTTCGATTAATTATCCGACTTGATACAATGATTTTAACGGATTTGCAAGGGATATTGTTATCAGCGGTATTGATTTCCTGTCTTTTACTTCAGCCCCAAGCTGAAAATACAGATATGTGATGTGCAAGTTTTTTCAACCGCAAAGCTCACAAAGGACACAAAGATTTCACAAGATTCTCAAAGCGTTGTGAGTTTTGCGGTTAATATCTTTCAGCGCAAAAAACGCAAAGGATTTCAAAATATTCGCAACGCCTTGCGACCTTTGCGCCATCTTTTTCATTCAGAAAAAGTTGTACACAGCATGATTTAATAAAAAAATACTTGACATAAATCCGTTATGCCATTATATTTTCGTCATTCCAAAAAAATACACCTGATATGAAATTATTCTGAAAAGATGTATTTCAGACGCAGGTTTTAAATCTGAGCGTGAACAAAATAAAGATCACGGAGGTTAAAGCAAAGCATGTATCGAGTAAACATGAGAAAAATGGAAGACAATCAATCCGGAGTTATCTCCGCTGTCAGGGTGGGCGGTGAATTGGGCAGACGTATTCGTGATATGGGACTTGTTCCGGGAACGCCTGTGAGAATTCAGGGACGTGCGCCCCTGTACGATCCGGTAGCATTGCGAATCAGAGGTTTTACGCTGACGCTGCGGAACAGCGAAGCAGATCATATTGAGGTGGAAGTCGCATAAAAAACTTTTGAAAAAACTAAGTTTCCTGAAGAAACTTAGTTTTTTAATTCACAAAACACTTCTTCTTTTAATCTTCTTAAATCTATGTTTAATCTATGTCGAAAATCACCCTTGCATTAGCCGGAAATCCCAATGCCGGAAAAACCACGCTTTTCAATGAGCTGACCGGCGCACGTCAGCATGTGGGAAATTACCCCGGCGTTACAGTAGAAAAAAAAGAAGGCGTCTATCTTCATGACGGATACGAACTGCACATCGTGGACCTTCCCGGAACCTATTCGCTGACCGCATATTCTGTTGAAGAAGTGGTGGCAAGGGATTTTCTGGTCAACGAAAAACCCGAAGTCATTGTCAATATCGTTGACGCGTCCAATCTGGAGCGGAATCTCTACCTCTCGCTTCAGTTCCTTGAACGCGGCATTCCCGTCTGTATTGCCCTGAACATGATTGATGTCGCAAAATCCCGCGGCATTGAAATCAAATCCCAAAAGCTCTCCGAACTGCTGGGGGTGCCGGTGGTGCCGATTATTGCCCGCAGCGGATACGGCAAACACGATCTGATGAAAACCGCCGCCCGTGTCGCCGAAGAAAAGACGGTGCAAAAACCCTTGCAGATTTCCTACGGAGATGACCTTGACCGGGTGATTCAGGAAATGGAAAAAGAAATCATTTCCGGCAATTTTCTGACAGATACATATCCTGCCCGATGGATTGCACTGAAATATCTGGAAAATGACGAACTGGTTCTGTCCAAAGGCAATGCGGCGAATCCGGCATTATCGGAAAAACTTACGGGAATGACGCGCAGCGTGACCGCACATCTTGAAGACACGATGGACACTTATCCTGAAGCCCTGCTCGCGGATTACCGCTACGGTTATATCCATTCCATTGTAAGAAAAGGCGTGATTCGGCGTAAAGATGACGAAAACCGCCTTTACACCTCTGACAAAATAGACAGAATTGTGACCCACCGCTTTCTGGGCCCCCTGATAATGCTGGCAGTGCTGCTGATGCTCTACCAGTTTACTTTTACTTACAGCGAAGTGCCGGTGAGCTGGTTTGAAGCTTTTTTCTCATGGCTCAGTGACACGGTTTCAACTGCGCTGGACCAGGGTTTTCTCAAATCGCTGATTGTCTCGGGCATCATTGACGGCGTGGGCGGCGTGCTGGGATTTGTGCCGCTTATTATGTTCATGTTTTTCGGCATCGCGGTGCTGGAAGATTCCGGATATTTTGCAAGAGTCGCTTTCATGATGGACAGAATTTTCAGAATCTTCGGACTCCACGGCAGTTCAGTCATGGCTTATATTCTTTCCGGCGGGATTGCCGGGGGCTGCGCGGTGCCGGGCGTGATGGCAACCCGGACACTCAAATCCACAAGGGAACGCATGGCAACGCTGCTGACCGTTCCTTTTATGAACTGCGGAGCAAAACTCCCGCTGCTCGCGCTGCTGACCGGAACATTTTTCGGGAAAAACAAGGCATTGCTCATGTTTGTTCTGACGCTGATTTCATGGGCAGGGGCATTGCTTGTGGCAAAGTTTCTGCGGGTTACAATCATCAGAGGACCTGCAACGCCGTTTGTCATGGAACTGCCGCCCTACCGTTTTCCGACCTTTAAGGGCTTGGCTATACATACATGGGAGCGCACATGGCAGTATATTCAGAAAGCCGGCACCGTGATTCTGGGAATATCCGTTATTATATGGGCGATGATGACCTTTCCGGAACTTTCGGAAAAAGAGATTCAGCGATTTGAACACCAGCAGGAAACGCTTCAGATTTCGCTTGACGCTGCGATTTCACCGTCAGAAGCCGGGCATATCAGAAAGCAGTTGCAGGATATTGACTCCCAAGAAGCAAAAGAAAGGCTGAGAAATTCCGTAGCGGGACGCATCGGGACTTTCATGGAAAGAGTAACAAAATTCGCCGGTTTTGACTGGCGCATCAATATCGCGTTGCTGGGCGGATTTGCCGCCAAAGAAGTGGTTGTCTCCACGCTCGGCACTGCATATTCGCTGGGAGAAGCGGATGCCGAAGCAGCTAAATCGCTTTCCGAAACGCTGGCAAAATCGCCGAGCTGGTCCCCCTTAGTCGCGTTGAGCCTGATTATTTTCACGATGTTCTATGCGCCCTGCTTTGTGGCCGTGGTCTGTATCATCCGGGAAGCCGGTTCATGGAAATGGGGGCTTTTCTCGATGGTATTCAATACCTTGCTGGCATTTACGCTGGCGGTGATTGTCTTTCAGCTCGGCTCGCTGATGGGTTATTAAAGTTACGAGGAGCGGCATAGAATAGGTGACGGGGAGATGTCACCCTGAGCGCAGCGAAGGGTCTCCCGCCCGGAATGTGTCACCCTGAGCGCAACGAAGGGTCTCGGCAGAACGGGTTTGAAACCCGTTCCGCACGAAAATGTAAAACGGGTTTGAAACCCGTTCTACTTTTATAAGATTCTTCGCTGCACTCAAAATGACACGTTTTTTCAGTATATTAAAAAATTTTACTTATAGGTGACAAATGGAAGATTTACTCACATTTCTGATTGTCGGCGCGGCTGCATTTTATGTTGTCAGAAGCTTTTACAGAAGTTTCAGGAAAGGCGGAAACTGCGCGTGCGGATGTTCATCCTGCGGCAGCAAAGCTGCCTGTGGATCGCTCACCCAGAGGACTTGCTCAGTTTCAGATAGGGAGTTCCCCAACTGCTGCCGCCGTTAGTTGTAGAACTTGGCGAAGCGCTGTAAGTGTAAGCGGCAGACGCTTCAGAGGCAGCAAACCCCATTGCCAGCACGATTGCCAGCGCCATTACGCCGATTTTTCTGATTATCGCTTTCATTCTGACCTCCTAAAAAATTTCATTCATGTTATCTGAACTCAAAAAGACTCTTGCCTGCATTCTGAAAAAAACTGTTTCCTTATCACCCCCTTTCTGTCCCGCTCTGATTTGTACAGAGGGAAAAATGATTTCTCCGGGACATTTTTTCTGAAAATTTCTGAAAAAAAATTTTGAACCGGCTTTTTCAGCCATCCTGTCCCCGAAATAAATTTCGGGGCTGAAAGCTCAAGCCTGCTGAAGCAGGCTGTCTGAACCCTGGACACAGCACGCTTCAGCGTGCTTGGGCTTTCAGGCGGGGGATTTATCCCCCGCTTCTTTTTTTTGACAAAAAAAGAAATAGTGTGTAATTT
>JAIFKL010000271.1 GCA_020049595.1 Desulfobacteraceae bacterium | reverse complement strand
CTGCCATATACTGCTTTAACATCTCCTGTTCTTTAGGGCTTATTTTATCCCACAGTTCCGCCAAACGTCTTGCCGATTCTGTCTGAAAGGCATCCAAAGCAGTCCGCTGATTCCGCTCGTCCGACAAATGACGCCCCAGCAGTTGCAGATAAAAAGTTTCCTGCGTCCCACAAAATTCGGCGGCGTGACAGGCGTCCACGGAGTGTAGGGATTTTTGTCCCGTTTCCATGTGGTTCTTAATAATTTTTGTATAAAAACAAGCACACCCAAGCTGACAAGGGTGTTTATCCAAGTGGTGAGCGTGTTTATCCAAGTGGTGAGCGTGTTGAACCCTGTGTCTGAAAATAAATCACAAAGCCATTTCATATTCATAGAGATATTCCTTTCTGGGAAAATTGTCTGAACCCCGATTCAAAGATTAACAGATTAGCATAACTTGAGAATATTTGAAAAGAAAAAAATCCTGACAATCCGTTTCAGAATGGCGGCTGAAGGCAGGGCGAAGCTGTTCCGCTTCCCGTATTCCGAGCCGTGAACGTGAGTTTTCATAGGCGTTTTTATCAGCGATTTGGGAGAGAAAAAGCGCAGCCCTTCCCTCAGAGTGTTCAGAACGCCCTGACCATGCAGGTATCTGCATCGCAAAGAGACGGCTCGGCGTCAGGCCTCGGACACACATCTCTGTATTTGACTCCGACTTCAAAGGAAGAGAGCAATTGTCGGATATAACCGCTCTCTTCCGGTGTAAGACAGATCAGTAAAATATTTTCTGTAATCATTTAATTTTATTAATTTAACATGAATTGCAGGGTGGGATACTTTTGCTTTGAGTCATGTATCAATCAACATATTTCAACTTCTCCGGCTCTGCTGCATCTTATCTCTCACGCGGTCAAAAACAAAGGAAATAAAAAAAGCCGCGCCTCCGACCATGATAATCACCGCGCCGGATGTGAGATTGAATATGTAGGAAAACCAGAGACCGGCAAATGTAAAGACCGCACTCAGCAGACTCGACAGACACATCATTTTGAAAAGAGAATCCGAATATTTTTCAGCAATATAGGGCGGAATTGTGAGCAATGCGATGATGAGAATCAGCCCCACCACCCGGATGAGCATCACTACGGAAACGGCGATCATGCCGAGAAGCAGGTAGTAAAGCAGTTTGACGGGAACGCCCTTTACGCTGGCAAATTCCTCGTCATAAGACATTGCCAGAAGATCGTTGTAGAAATAGCCCGTGACAAGCACAATCGCTATGCTCACCGCAAACATGAGCCAGAGATCGGACTTTGGAACTGCAAGAATGCTGCCGAAAAGATAACTCATCACGTCTGTTTTGTATCCCGGCGCGAGGTCCAGAAAAATCACACCGACAGCCATGCCCACTGCCCACAGTACGCCG
Source organism: Desulfobacteraceae bacterium (assembly GCA_020049595.1). Classification (GTDB taxonomy): domain Bacteria; phylum Desulfobacterota; class Desulfobacteria; order Desulfobacterales; family JAIFKL01; genus JAIFKL01. The sequence continues at coordinate 4,754 of JAIFKL010000271.1, read as the reverse complement.
ATAACCGTGTCTGCCCGGTGTTTTGCTTTGAGGGTCACGGCTGCCATGATGAGAGAAATCAGAAGGGAAAAAACCAGCGTTCCGAGCAGATAAGGCAGGTTAAAGAAAAAAGCGATGCCGATGCCGCCGTAAGCGGCGTGAGCGATGCCGCCGGAGATAAAGACAATCCGGTTGACCACCACCAGCGTTCCGATAATGCCGCAGATCAGACTCGCCAAAAGACCGGCAAGCAAGGCATTCTGCATAAATTCAAAATGTAGTGCTTCTATCATAGTTTTTGGGTTAGAGGTTAGGGGTGAGAGGTCAGAGGGAAGCCCCTCACCTCTTACCCCTTACCTTTCTAAAAATCTTCATGTTTTCGTAGCACCCGATGCGGGAGTTTTCCGTGTGTGATGACTTCCACCGGGCAGCAGTACATATCGGTCATTTCCTGCGTGATTTCGGCAGCATTGTGATAATGCACCCGATGATTCACACAGGCAATAGATTTGATATAACTGGAAATAATCATCACATCATGACTCACCATCACAATCGTGGCGCGGGCATTCAGCGATTTAAGGAGTTCATAAAATTCTGCCTGACCCTGGGGATCAACGCTGGCGGTCGGCTCATCTAAAAAGAGAATTTCCGGATCGTTTATCAAGGCTCTGGCAATAAAAACCCGCTGGCGCTGCCCCCCGGAAAGCTCTCCGATGCGCTTATTTCGGTGTTCCGACATTCGGAGTGTTTCCAGAATCTTGTCTGCGGCAGCTTTGTCTTCACGGGAATGACTTGCCCATGACTTGCCCCGCTTGAGTCGTCCCATCAGCACTACGTCCGCAACCGATATGGGAAAGCTTTTGTTAAAGCCGATTTCCTGCGGCACATAGCCGATGCGGTCGGCATTTTTTCGGGGCGGATCTCCGAAAATACGAATGATCCCCCGGTCAGGCTTGAGCAGACCGAGCATCAACTTTAACAGCGTTGTCTTTCCGCCTCCGTTTGGTCCCAGCAGACCGACAAAACCTTTTTCCGGGATATCGAAATTCACAGCTTCCAATACCGAATGACCGTTATAAGAAAAGCAGAGGTCTTTGACTTCTATAATCGGTGAATCCATAAAAATATTACCTTAGTCTCAGTTCAATATCTCATTCCCACGCGGAGTGTGGAAACGAGATAACGCTACTTCAAAGCGGCTTTGAATTTTTCGGCTGTTTCACGCAGATTCTTTGCCCAGTCCGCTGCCAGCGGATCCGCAACAACAAGCTGTCCGCCAATCTCTTTGGCAAGTGATTCCGCAATTTTTACAGCCGACATCGGCGGAACAAAAATTGTTTTAATATCAAGTTTCCGGGCAAGAACGATCAAATCTTTCAACTGAGCGGGCCCGGGATTTTTTCCTTCAATTTCAACCGGAATCTGTTCGAGTCCGTAGTCTCGGGCAAAGTATGCCCAAGAGGGATGAAAAGCCATGAATCTGACTTTACCGCCTTTTTCCGAGAACAGCTTTTTGATCTCCGCGTCTAATTCATCAATTTCTTTGAGGAATTTCTCACAGTTTGTCTTATATGCTGTATGATTCGCCGGGTCTGCGGAAACCAGCGCGTCCCGGATATTGATCGCCTGAACCTTTACTAACCGCGGAGAAAGCCAGATATGCGGGTCGGCGCTGCCGTGATGATGTCCGTGACCGTGTTCGCCTTTTTCGGCTGCTTCATGTTCATCATGGGAGCCGTGACCTTGCATGGAAATCTTTTCAATGCCTTTGTCCGTATGCACGATGAGCATCAGCGGATTGGCAGCAGCAAATTTTCCTAGCCACGCATTTTCAAATTCAATGCCGATGGCAAAATATATTTTTGCTTTGCCGAGTTCAACCATCTGTTTCGGCTTAGGCTCAAAGGTATGCACATCTGCGCCCGGCGACGCCATCACGGAGATATTTACAAGATCGCCGCCGACTTTTTCGACAAAATATTTCTGCGGAACAATGCTCACAAAAACAGACAGCGTTTCTGAAAGTGCCGGGTTTGCTCCGAAGATCACACAAAGCAGACAGATCGCTGCTGTCCTGTTTTTAAATAAGGTGATAAAATATCGCATAGCAAATTTTCCTTTCAAATGTTGAAAAACCGTCCTGCTTCCGTAAAACGCCAAAGCTTAAAACAGACCCAAGTCGTTCCATTTTCTGAACTATGCAATTAATTTGTATAAAAGTCAAGAAAATAAGTTGATTCAATCACACAATGCTGAGATAAAACATCCGCCTCCGCCGCCGCTGTCTCCTGTCGAAAGAATGTCAATGGCGACTGTAACAGCTTGGGAATCCGCAAGACCGTCATCAGCTTTATATGCAAAACTGTCGCTTGACGCGCCGCTGCTGTCCCGGGCGTAGGTGAAAGAACCGTCCCTGTTCAATGTCAGGCTTCCGTGTGAAACATCTGTCACAAGAACAGCGTCAAGTACATCGCCGTCCGGGTCCGTATCATTTTCAAGGACCCCGGGCTGTGCAATGTAAAGCATATCTTCTTTGTTGAAAACATAACGGTCACTGGCTGCCTCCGGCGGAGTGTTGGAAGGAACCGGAACATAACTGTAAATAAAATCAACAAATTCTGTCACACGGGTATAGACGCCGTAAAATCCCGGCTCCGCACATCCCTCGCCCCAACTGATGATCCCCGCAAGCTTCCGGACATCTCCGTCCTGAACCGTCAGCGGTCCCCCGCTGTCATCCCGGCACGCATCTTTTCCGCCTTCGCTGTAACCCGCACACAGCATATATTGCGTGATTGGATTGTGATAAAACGCTGACTGGTTGTAACTTTTGTTGCAGATTTCATTGGAAACGATATTGACTGTAACCTGCTGAAGTTTTTCAGGAAATATGTCTGAATCCTCTGAAATCGTCCCCCAGCCCGCCACAATCGCTTCTTTTCCCTCAAGTCCTCTGTCGTTTCGGAGCAGCGGAACGGTTTCTGTGTGTGCAGCTTCTTCCAATTGCAGCAGCGCGATATCCGCATTCCAGTTGTTTTCTCTGTCATACAAAGGGTGCATAATAATTTTTTTCAGCTTGATGCGCTCTCCGGCATCGTTTTTCAAGTCATAGACATTCAGCGCCACGTCAATTTCTTCGGGATTCATCTGCTTATGCCGTTTATTTTCCACACAGTGCGCGGCAGTAACCACCCATTCGGGATGGACAAGCGACCCCGCGCACATGCGCCCCTCATAAAGCGAAGTTGCGTAAGAAGCGACCAATTCCGCTATCCAGGGACATTTTTCCGCATCTTCTCCGCCCACAATTCTTGCCGATGCTTGCCGGGACAAATGCTGCGGGATGTTTTCATTTGCCTCTGCACGGATCAAACCTGCTGCCAGCATGGCGATCCATATCGCGGTGAAAAAAAAATTCATAAACACTGTCATACCTTATCCTTTCATAGTTATGTCTGTTGCTGAATATAAAACATTCTTTCAGGATTTCATCATACTGTCGGATAATTTTCTCGTTTGCGAGGCTCTGCCGCGTGACAGTACAGACGGAGTTTTTTCAAGAAACTTCGTTTGTCATAAAGCAGAACTTTCATAGCGGGAAAAAAATGCTTCTGCAACAATGGGAATTTTTATACCGTGACATACGCTTTTTTCCCCTTCAGAATACTCTCATCACCCTATTGACCCGGCTGATTATATAAGGTAAAAGGTTTTCAATAATCTTCGCAAAAAAAAACCGGGAGAAGAAAAATGAATAAAACAGAATTGCTTTTTGATGACATCAGAACCGACCTGACAGAAGAAGACCGTCAATTTATGTATGAAGTCAACAAAATCATTGAGCAGAAACTGTCAACCTTCCGCATTACCACCATTCTGATTGCCGTGCTGGTGACGCTGGCTGTTGTTCTGGTTTCCTTTATGGGAATCCGGCAGAATATCATCGCTTCAATCAAAACCGAAGTGGTAAAGCAGCTTGAAAAAAATCAGACGCTCGGCGGCGACATGTCGCAATCAGATATGAACAGCGTCAAAAATGAAATTCTGAATAATGTCAGACAGGACATAAACAAAATTACCGTTGCGGCAGGCGATGAAATCAAAGTCATGGGAGAGCGGGTTCTGGGGATGAAAAGCGAAATAGAGGGCGCTGTAAAGAATGCTGAAGGAAACTTCAGCCGGCAGATTGATTATGTAGTCGGCAGGCTTGTCCCGGAAATCGCAAAGATTTCAGCGCGGGTATTTGCGGTAAAAAACGGCGCGATTGAGCCGTCAAAATCCGGGTTGAATACCGGCTGGGTATTTTTTTCGCAGAAGAAAAAAGGAGAAGCGAATTACGCATCGTCTTCTTTTACTGTTGTCAGAAATCCGGGCGCGGAAAAAGGGCGCGAGTGGTATCCGTACAAAGGAAGTGTTGTCGAATGCAAAGACCCCGCGATCTTTGTCCGGGAAACGCCGCCCTACAAAAAAGACCTGAAATCCGTCATCGGCTCTTTGAGAAAAGGAGAGCGCACAAGGGTTGATGAGGTGGAAGAAGTGAAAGACAGCCAGGAAAATACGGAAATCTGGATTAAAGTGCAGATCGGACAGGATTAGACAGGATTAACAAGATTGACAGGATTAAATTCTTTAATCAGGTAAATCATGGTTCAATCATCCGATGTGTTTCTCTCTCCGCAATTTTTATCTCTTCTTGTGTCAACTCATACAATTAATTGATAAACCGATGGTGTTGCTCCTGCTCCTTCGGCTCCGCTCAGGCAGCGGCGGCT
>JAIFKL010000185.1 GCA_020049595.1 Desulfobacteraceae bacterium | reverse complement strand
TTATTCATCTGATGCAAAAATCTGAAAAACAACCTTCCATCTGAACCGTTCTTCTCGCTTCAAATATAACTTATTTGTTATTAACATAATACAATTTAAAATTTTCTGAGATACATTTTTTTCTTGACAGACATAATGCTTTTTTGATAAATGAATGAGTATTCATTCAGCAAGCATCGAAAGTTTCAAGGAGGTTTTATTATCAGCACAAAAGGAAAAACAAACGGCAAATACGAGCGCATCCTTGAAGCTGCCGTCACTGTATTTGCAAGACAGGGCTTTTATCAGTCAACTGTTTCGCAGATAGCCAAAGAAGCCGGCGTGGCCGACGGTACAATTTATCTTTATTTCAAGAATAAAGACGATATTCTGGTACAGTTTTTCAATTTCAAGGCAAAACAGGTATTTGCATCTTTCAGACAGGAAGTTGACAAGGCGGCTGACAGCACAGAAAAACTTCGCAGCCTTGTCCGCCGCCATCTGGAGGAGTTTCAGCGTGACGGAGATATGGCTGTGGTGTATCAGACATTGGCTTATCAGAACATTGAGCCGATAAGGGATCAGATAAAAGAAGTATCTAAAATGTATCTTGATATGGTGGAAGAGATTCTTGAAAAAGGTCAGGAAGAAGGAACGATGCGGAAAGACCTGTATATCAGCTTGGTCAAGCGTTTCATTCTCGGTGCTGTGGATTCGGCAATCAACAACTGGCTTCGTTCAGGAAGGAAATATGATCTGGCTTCAATGACAGAACCGTTGTTAGACCTTTTTATAAGGGGAATCGGGAACAGGTAACAGGTAACAGGGGACAGGTAAAAAGAAAGGTAACAGGAGAAATCATCATGGCGCAGATAATTGCAGACAGAAGAGATATTGATTTTGTACTTTATGAGCAGATGCAGGCAGATGAATTGAGCAAAAGCGAAGTCTTTGCGGAATTTAACAAAAAAACGATAGACATGATCGTGACGGAAGCCCGCAATATTGCAATCAAAGAACTGCTTCCCACCCAGAAAGAGGGCGACCAGCAGGGATGCAAATTTGAAAACGGAAAAGTCAGCGTTCCCGAAAGTTTTCACCGGGCATATCAGCTTTTCAGGGATGGCGAATGGGTGGCAATGACCGAGGACCCCGAGTGGGGCGGTCAGGGAATGCCCAGAACCGTTGCGCTTGCCGCCGCCGATTACTTCAACGGCGCGAACTATGCCTTCATGATGTATCCGGGACTGACCCACGGCGCGGGAAAATTGGTGGAAGCTTTCGGTACCGAAAAACAGAAAAAACTTTTTCTGAAAAATATGTACACCGGCAAATGGGGCGGGACTATGCTGCTGACAGAACCGCAGGCTGGCTCTGACGTAGGCGCGCTGACGACCACGGCTGTCAAAAACAGCGACGGCACTTATTCCATCACCGGCAACAAAATTTTCATCTCCAGCGGCGAGCATGATCTGGTGGAAAACATCATTCATCCGGTGCTGGCGCGCATCGAAGGCGCACCTGCCGGCACCAAAGGCATTTCGCTGTTTATCGTTCCGAAAATATGGGTGAATGACGACGGCAGCCTCGGACAAGCCAATGATGTTGTCTGCACCGGCATTGAGGAAAAAATGGGCATTCACGGAAACGCCACCTGTTCGCTTTCCCTCGGTAGTAAAGGAAAATGCAGAGGATTACTTCTCGGCGGGGAAAACAAAGGCATGAACGAGATGTTTCTGATGATGAACGAAGCCCGTCTGCTCGTGGGAATGCAGGGATTGAGCTGCGCGTCTTCTTCCTACATCAATGCCCTCAACTACGCACGGCAGAGAGTTCAGGGGAAAAATCTTCTCCTGCAACTGAGCGATCCCAATTCGCCTTCAGTCCCGATTATCGAACACCCGGACGTGAGACGCGAACTGCTCACGATGAAGGCTTATGTCGAAGGCATACGGAGCCTGCTTTACTATGTCGGTATCTGTGAGGACAGGATCAGAATCAGCACAAGCGAGGAGGAAAAAGCAAAATATCAGGGCTTTGTGGAAGTGCTGATTCCCATTGCAAAAGGCTATGTTACGGATAAGGCATTTGAGATTTGCAGTAAAGGCATACAGATTTTCGGCGGCTACGGATACATCAAAGAATATCCGCAGGAACAACTGCTTCGGGACTGCCGCATCACGATGATTTATGAAGGCTCCAACGGCATTCAGGCAATGGATTTGCTGGGAAGAAAACTGAGAATGAGAAATGCCATGAGCGGTCTCTATGAAGAAGGGCGCAAAGTGATTGCCGCGGCAAAAGCCATTCACGGGCTGGAAGATATTGCCAACCGCTTTGAAAAAGCAGCCGAAAAGCTGTCCAAAGTCGGCGTTCACATGGGCAAAACAGCGATGTCTTTCAAGGCGATGAATGCCTTTGCTTTTGCTTATCCTTTCATGGAAGTGTGCGGCGATATTGTGATGGCGTGGATGCTGCTGTGGCGGGCAGTGATTGCGGCTCCGAAATTGGAAAAACTCGTGGGAGCAAATGACTTCTGGGAAAGACGCTCGGAGATCGAAAAGAATAAGAACGCTGCATTTTATGAAGGGCAGATCAGAAGCGCGGAATTTTTCATTCACTCCGTGCTGCCGATGACCATGGGCAAAATGGAGTCAATTCTTGAAACCAACAGCGCGGCGATGGACATTCCCGATATTTCTTTCGGCGGATAAATATTTTTTCTCGCAAAGACCGCAAAGATCGCAAAGAAGAAAAATATAAGATATTAAGTTTATAATAATATTCTTAAAGAACTTTGCGACCTTTGCGCCTTTGCGAGACACTTTTTTTCTCGCAAAGACCGCAAAGAAAATTCTCCGTTTTGTAAAGCGAATTTTTAATTCGCTTCAGAAGCGATTTGAAAAATCGCTCTACTTTTCTTTGCGCCCTTTGCGCCTTTGCGAGAAACAAAAGCATCTTTGTGAGAAATCCAATTAAAAAAACTTTACAAACCCCCAATCATGAATTATAAATTCCCTGTCATGTAAAGTGCATTGTGATAAAAAAATCGTTAATGAGACAGGGAATTTTTATGAAAAACTCTATTCCTCTGGTTCTTGCCACTCGAAATAAAGGCAAGACATCTGAAATAAAAGCCTTTTTAAAAGATTTTCCCGTTGAGATCAAGAATTTGGATGATTTCGGTCCCATCCCCCAAGTGGAGGAAGACGGAGAATCTTTTGATGAAAATGCTTATAAAAAGGCAAGTTTCACCGCAAGAATTTTGGGTTATGCCGCGCTGGCAGATGATTCGGGTCTGACGGTGGAAGCCCTTGACGGCGCGCCGGGCATTCATTCTGCGCGCTATGCGGGAAAATCCGCCACAGATAAGCAGCGATGCGCCAAAATTCTGGAAGAAATGCAGGGCAAGCTCAACCGGAAAGCCGCGTTTGAATGTGTGATTTCCATTGCCGTTCCCACTGGCGAGGCATTGACTTATGAAGCCCGATGCGAAGGTCTCATTTCCGACAAACCGCTCGGCTCCAACGGCTTCGGTTATGATCCGATTTTCTACTATCCCCCTCTGAAAAAAAGCTTTGCAGAATTGACTCAGGAGGAAAAAAATCAGGTCAGCCACAGAGGAAAAGCATTGAAAGAAGTCCGGGACGAATTTGAAAAAGTGCTGATATGGCTTCGTCAGCACTTGCCGGTTCAGGAGAAATTTGTATGCGCCAAAGACTAAAATGAAATTTCAGCACGGTAGAGCGAGTTTCAAACTCGCTTTACTATGCAAACGAACTATGAGAGGAAAATTTCAGCACGGTAGAGCGAGTTTCAAACTCGCTTTACTATGCAAACGAACTATGAAATGAAATTTCAGCACGGTAGAGCGAGTTTCAAACTCGCTTTACTATGCAAACGAACTATGAGAGGAAAATTTCAATCATGTTAGAAAGAGAAAAAGGGACAGACATTGTAATCGAAATCGGGGGAATCACGATATATGCAGCAGCGATGCAACTGCTTGAAAACAAATTAGACAAAGAGAATTTCTCCCGGATACAGAAAATAACGAGTCCTGAAGTTATTTTAAAAATTGCAAACGCGATAGCAATGTGCCAGCCTGACACGGTTTTCATCAATACCGGCTCCGAAGCCGACAAACAATATATCAGAGATTTGGCTTTGAAAAACCGGGAGGAAGAAAAACTCCCGATGCAGGGACATACGATTCATTATGACCTGAAAGACGAGCAGGGCAGGATTATTGACCGCACGTTCTATATCGCCAATGAAGGCGAAACGGTGAGTTCTCTGGCAAACAAAATGCTCCGGGCTGATGCGCTTGCCGATATTCGGGGAAAAATGACCGGAATTATGCGCGGAAAAACAATGGTGGTGGGCTGTTACATGCGGGGTCCCGTGGGCGCGCCGGTTTCCAATCCTGCATTGGAAATCACCAGTTCCGCGTATGTGTCTCACAGTGCCGAAATCCTTTATCGGAACGCGTACAGCAATTTTGATGCGGAGGTGAAGCGGCTGGGACATTTTTTCACCAATATCCACAGCGAAGGCTTGAACCGCCCCGAAGACCTGCCCAATGCCCGTGTATTTATGGACAGAAGTTTCCGCACAACTTACAGCATGTACTGCACTTATGCCGGAAATACGCTGCTGCTGAAAAAAGGAAATCATCGTTTTGCCGTTGACAAAGCCGTTTATGAAGGCAAGGCAAATGAGCTGGCTGAACACATGTTCATTACCGGCATTGAGGGACCCGGCGGACGTATTACGTGGGTTACGGGCGCGGCACCCAGCGGCTGCGGCAAAACCACCACAGCCATGGCCGGGGATCATTTTGTGGGCGACGATCTTGCCCAACTGTGGATTGACGAACAGGGCATTATCCGCTCGGTCAACCCGGAATGCGGCATATTCGGTATTGTGCAGGACGTGAATTGGGAAGGCGATCCCCATCTGATGACGCTTCTCCGAAAACCCGGCACGGAAGTAATATGGTCCAATGTCCTGATTGACGAAAACGGTATCCCGCACTGGACAGGCAACGGCGAAGAACCGCCGCTCAAGGGCAAAAATTTTCAGGGAAAATGGGAAAAAGGCATGACAGATAAAAACGGAAAACCCGTGCCTATTTCTCATCCCAATGCACGCTGCACACTGGCTTCAAAAGCATTGGCGAACTACTCGGACAGAGCCGAAGACCCCAAAGGCGTTGAAACACGGATTATCACTTACAGCGGCAGAGACAGCGACACCATGCCTCCGGTCTGGGTGGGCAAGACTTCGGATCACGGCGTTGTCATCGGCGCGTGTATCGTGTCCGCAGCCACGGCAACCGAAGTCGGCGCGAAGGGCGTCAAACGTGCGCCTTGGGCAAATGCACCTTTTATTCCGGGAGCGTTGGGCGATTACATGGACGTGCAGTTCAAGTTTTTCGCGAGCAAAAAGATTGCCCAAGCTTACCAGCCCATTCTATGCGGATTGAACTACTTTTTAACTGATGAGGCAAGAGGCGGAACATCCAAGAAACTGCTCGGAGAAAAGCGGGATGTGAAGGTATGGTTAGCATGGTTGGAACGCAGGGCGAACAAAGAAGTTGACGCCATAGAAACGCCCATCGGCTATATTCCGAAATATGAAGACCTTAAAAATCTCTTCAAAATCATTATCAGCAAGGAATATCCGAAAGGCTTGTACGAAAAGCAGTTTTCACTTTATACTGACAATATTATTGCCAGAATTGACTTGCAGAAAGCGGCTTACGGAAAAGAACCGAATCTTCCGGCAAGACTGTTTGAGATTCTCGATGAACAGCGTGCAGGGCTTACGGCATTGAAAGAAAAATACGGACCCATTGTGAAACCGGGGGAGATGGGGAAGTGAGAAGTGAGAAGTGAGAAATAAAGTGATTTTGATCTCGTTCCCACGCTCTGCGTGGGAATGCAGCCCGGACGCTCCGCGTCCGGCCCCGAATGTAAAACGGGTTTGAAACCCGTTCTACGTTCCCACGCGGAGCGTGGGAACAAGAATCTTAACTGCTTAACTTCTAAGGGCAATATCTTTTTGGAACAGATAGCAGAACTTGATAGTATTTTAAACGATCATTTTTCTGAGATAATGATTGTTGATGAAAATTTAACCAGAAAATTAGTCAGTTTTCAAGCGAATAAAATTCGTACTCAT
>JAIFKL010000259.1 GCA_020049595.1 Desulfobacteraceae bacterium | reverse complement strand
ACTCAATGAAACTATCTGAAATTATTAAAGTCCTTGATGCGACTGTTCTGACGGGAGAGATTCTTCAGGACAAAGAATTTTTTTCATGCGGTGCCAGCGATCTGATGAGCGATATTCTGGCAAAAACAGCAGAAAATTCTGTGATATTAACAGGTCTCAGCACGGTTCAGGCGGTCAGAACCGCTGCGGTTTCCGGAGTGGGCGGACTCGTTTTTGTCCGAAACAAAAAGCCTTCGCAGGAGATTATTAAAATGGCTCGTGAAGAAGGAATTTTCCTTTTATCAACGCCTTATTCCATGTTTGTTTCCTGCGGCAGACTCTATGACGGCGGAATGACAGGACTTAACGGTCTGCGATGATATTTGTATTCATAAGGACGAAAATAATACCAATTCGCTTTCAAAAACTGTGTTATCCGTAAAACCGCTTTTCAAGCGCCCCGGCTAAAAATAGATGCGGTTTGAAAAACCGCTTTACGATATGAAAGACCGATCTTTGAAAGCGAATTGGTATAAGTTCGTGTGCAAGTTTTTTAACCGCAAAGTCCGCAACGCATTGTGAACCTTGTGAAACCTTTGTGTCCTTTGTGTCCTTTGCGTCCTTTGTGGTAAAAAATTTGCACATCATGCGAAAATATGAATATTGAAAAAATAAAATCAAAATCGCTTGCTTACATACCGGCAGTCTTTTTCCTCTGCATCCTCTTTTTTTCGCTGAATGCGTTTGCCGATGATGTTGAATCGCTGAAAGAGCAGATTGAAACCCTGAAAGAGCAGATCAGCATCATACAGAACAAGCTGGAAACTCTGGAAAAAGAGAATGCGGAAAAAGAAAAGCAGGTAAAGGAGATAGACACAAGACTGAATCAGGCAGAGCTTCACACGGCAACCGACAAGGTGTCTTTCGGAGTGGAGTTGAAAACACAGGCAGATTCAATCCATTATGAAGATATGCGGATTGCGCCGGACGCGCTGGTGAACAGCTTTTTTCTGCCTTATACGGGAACACCGGATGGCGGCTTCAATAATGCCACGTCTGAACAGATGCGGGAAATGATGGCCGCCATGTCGGTTCCGATGCCGGATAAACGGGACGCGGACAATGACGCACTTTGCAGCACGCGGCTCCGGCTGAACATGAAGTCGAAAATCAACAACCAGCTTTATTTTGCCGGAAGATTGACTGCATATAAAATATGGGGCGACAGCACCGGCGTGAAATTCAGTCAGGGCAGTCTGGGAGATATAACTTTTGACGGCAATACATCGGGGCTTCCTCGCGGAGACACCGTTCATTTGGAACGTGCTTATTTCACCTATAATTTCGATATGGCTTCTCTGCCGACATATCTCTCCGTGGGCAGACGCCCATCAACCGAAGGCCCGCCGCTGGAATACGGCAATTACAGCCTTGAAGGCGGCACACCCCTCAGCACGCTCATCAACTGGCACTTTGACGCCGCGTCTTTCGGTTTCAACCTCGAAGATGTTACAGGCATTCCGGGTGCAGACATCAGATTCTGCTACGGCATTGCGTTTGAAAGCGACTGGGGCAACAGTTATTCGCTGCACAACAGCCCCGATATGGACGACCTGCGCTCTTTTGCTTTTCTCCCCACGCTTTATAATAATGATACTACCAGCATTGTTTTCAATTACTTGCACGTATGGAATGTTACAGACGGTTTTACTGGGCTTACGGTCATGCCCTTTATTGTTTCCGAAAATGCGGACGGAACTTATCATTTTGAGCCGAATGCCGGGGGCTTTATCAGCAGGATTGAGCCTTGCAGCAACATCGGCGACTGGGACGCGGCTTCTTTGCTGATACGGACAAATCTTGCAGAAATATGGTCAGAATTGCAACATGATATTGATCTGTTCTGTGCGCTTTCATGGACGCACACCAATCCGTCGCAGATGTCGCAAAATCCTTTTTACAAAATGACCGGACAGGGACTTTTGAGTTCCGGCGGAGAACTTGAAGAACGCGACGGATACGCCATATACGCGGGAGCGGTTTTTCCCATGCCGCTGAAAGCAAGGCTGGGGCTGGAATACAATTGGGGATCAAAATACTGGCTTAATTTCAGCGGTGCGGAAGATGCGCTGGAGGGAAGCAAACTTGCGGTAAGAGGAAATGTCTTTGAGGCATACTACCTTCAGCCGATTTTCGGAGAAAACTTTTTTCTGAAACTCGGAGGACGTTATTATGATTATGACTACACCGGCAGCGGCAATCCCCTCGGAAAACCGCTACGGATTTCAGACCTGAGTGCTTTTGATACGCTGAATGCGGTTGCGGACAAAGTGTGGAATCTTTATTTTTCAGTGACAGTGAGATATTAGCAGGGATAGGAATAAATCCTGCAATCTTGCAATCCTGTAATCCTGTAAATCCTGTTTAAGAAAGGAGGCAAAACATTTGGAAGCGACGACGCTTACAGAAAATGTGAGTGATGTTGAGCCATCGGAAACCCTGACGTTTTGGAAAAGTATGAAAGAAGAAGCTGAAAAAACTTATGCGCTTCTTTTTTATAACCGCTGGCCCTCATGGCTTGCCGGCATCCTCATGGCAATTCTTGCACTGATGATTTTTCTCTGGCATTTTCCCTGGGGCATATCCGGCGGATACCACAACTGGGGCGATTGGCTCTATTATCTGTCCGGTGTTACGGATACCCGTCCCCTTTTCCCATGGCTACATCCGGTTTCTGTTCTGAATATCGGCATGATCGGGGGCGCGTTGGTTTCCGCATTATTGAGCCGGGAATTTCGCATTCAGAAAACCTCGCAGCTTGAATATCTCAAAGGCATTCTGGGCGGAATGCTGATGGGCATCGGTTCGGCATTTGCCGGCGGCTGCATCGAGGGCGGATTTTATACGGCTATCGGCATATTTTCCATGGGCGGCTTTGCCATGATGGCAGGACTCGGCGCGGGTTCATATATCGGGCTTCGCTATCTGATCTGGGAAACAGACAATATGCCGCAAAATACCGCATACCGGCAGCCCGTATCATCACGAAAACAGCGATTTCTCAACTGGCAGCAGGCGCAGCCCTACTTGGGCGGTTTTATCGTTCTCGCAGTGATTACAGCTTTCTACTTTTATTCCTTTTTTGATGTGACCGAAATCGGCGGCATCTGCTTTTTCGGCATGTTGGTGGGAATTGTCATGCACCGGTCAAGATTCTGTTTTGTGCGGGTGTTTCGCTGCCCGCTGATGACCGGCGACGCGGAAATGGTCAAAACCGTATCTTTGAGCCTTGTCATTTATGCGATGGGTTCTGCGGTGATCAAATGGAATTTTCTTCAGCCTGACATGATGGGCGTGTATCATCCGTTCTGGATCGGCAGTCTAATCGGCGGCGTATTTTTCGGGATGGGAATGATTATTGCCGGGACCTGCGCCAGTTCGGCTTTGTGGCGTATGGCTGAAGGGAACACCAAAATAATGGCTGCGGTCATAAGTTTTTGCATTGTAAATCCTCTTGTTACCGAAGCCCTCAAGTATTCCGGCATAGAAAATCTTTTAGGCACCGGCGTGTTTGTACCCAAAGTGCTGACATGGCATATCACGCTGCCGCTGTATGCGCTCTTTTTTCTGCTGGTGACCCAGTTGGCGGTCTGGAATGAGAAAACCGAGAAATTCGTCATTTTTTAAAGAGGAGACAATCATGAGTGAGGAGAACATCAAATCAGATAAAATACTTGATACCCGGGGACTGACCTGTCCCATGCCGCTTCTGAAAGTGAAAAAGGAACTCAAGGGAATGAAATCAGGTCAGATTCTTGAGGTCTTGGGTACGGATCCGGGATCAAAGACAGATATTCCCAATTTTGTCAGAAAACGCGGCAGTCAACTGATTGACCTCACAGAAGATGCGGAAGGTTTTACTCGTTATTACATCAAAATATGAGGCGCAGATTTGAGTCATGAAGAAAGTGGCGGTTGTCATAAAAGACAAAGCGCAGCAATATGAAGGCTTGCGGGTCAGTCTCGGTCTGCTGCTTGAGGAAACCCAAGTTCAGATGTTTGTGCTTTGCCATGAGATTGCTGACATGGACGAGGCATATCGTGAAAATATGGAAATACTCGATGAAATGGGAGGCGAGCGTTTTTCGGATCATCAGGCAAATGCGGAAAAATACGGCTTTCAATATCTCAGCCTTGAGCAGATAACAGACCGGCTCAGAAAAGCTGATGTGATTATTCCGTTGTAGGGGCCGGCGTATCAACCGGAAGTAATCGTGTTGAGATAATAGGAGGACATCTATTATGAAAGTGCTTCATCTTCTTAAATCAGAACCCTGCGATCTGGTTGAAAAATTTGCAGAAAGGCTTTTTGATAAAGAAGAGACTTCCGTCAGAAAGCTTTACGAGAAAAATGTGGACTGGGGCGCGGTGGCCGATGAGATTTTTTCTCATGACAAAGTGATCTGCTGGTGGTAAACGAAGATAACAATATGAACACGCTGGGGATTTTAGTCAGTTCGGATAAGTATATGGACTATGTGGTAAATCTGACAAATGCAGCTTATGCCAAAGGCAAAGATGTCAGAATATTTTTTACCGGCGACGGGGTGATGCTGACCCAATCGCCAAAGTTTGAGAAATTAGTCGGAAAAGCAGAAATTTCTGTCTGTGATGTCAGTTTTCGGGCAAAAGGACTGAAAGGAGATGTTCCGGGTCTCGGATTCAAAGATTTTGCCACACAGGCAAGGAATGCCGAAATGCTGGCAGAATGCGAGCGTTATGTGGTTTTTTAGATATGGTTCTCGCGAAGAGCGCAAAGGGCGCAAAGAAAAGAAAAAAAATAAATCCTTTGCGGACTTTGCGCTCTTTGCGAGAAATAAAAACAAGGAGTTTTACCATGCTGAAAAAGATTTTTTTGATATATGTTATGCTGAGTTCTGTATGCTGTTTTGCGGCTTTGAGCATAGCAGAAGAAAAAGGGGATCAGCGCAAAGGAAAATATTTTTTCCGTAGCAACTGCCGGACATGCCATAAAGACGGCGGTACAGCCAAATATTTGGGACCGGACAGCAAAACCATGGCGCAATGGCAGAAAGCATTTGAAAAAAAACAGTATGCTGAGTTCAAGTGTAAAGCTGAATGGGAGAAACGGTCAGCAGAGGAATTGCTTGATATTTTTACTTATCTGCATAAATACGCGGCGGATTCGCCTTCACCCGCGAAATGTCAATAAGCGGCAGTGACCGCATCTGAACTGAGCCATCCGGAGTGCTGAAATGACCCCGCTCTTTTAATAAAACAGATATAATACCAATCCGCTTTCAAAAACTGTGTTATCCGTGTCTGTTTTCAGCTCTGGCGCTTTACGATATGAAAGACCGATCTTTGAAAGCGAATTGGTATAAGATCGGTTCAGCACAGTAAACCCGTTCTACAGCAAAGCAATTTTATATCTGTTTCAGCCTGGTCGGTCGCTTCGCTCCGTTTTCTTATTCCCTGCTTTCATCTTTCTGTCTTTTCATGCTGACAACTTCACACAGCGTATCCACGATCTTTTCATAACCGATGGGCTTGGGAACAAAACCGTTGACACCTGCGGAGAGAAAATTTTCTCTGTCTTCCGGCGAATCATCGGCAGTAAATGCCAGAATGGGAAGCGTATTTTTATCGTGGATTTCACGGATGCGGCGGACGGCCTCAAGACCGTTCATTACCGGCATCATTTTGTCCATAAGCACCACGTCAAATCCGCCTTGGGAAACCTTGTTCAGTCCTTCCAGCCCGTTTTCCGCTTCTGTCACGCTGATATTTAACCTTTCCATCATGTTGGCGATAATAAAGCGGTTAAGCACATTGTCATCAACAATGAGAAGTCTGACCCCGGACAGATCGCAGACAGAATCTTCAGTTTGGGAATCAGCGGAACCGGCTTCTTCAAGAATCCGCTGCAATGCCTGGGGAGAGACAGGCTTTGTCGCCACAAAACTGAAATGCGAAGGTGTATCCGACTCGCCGATTTTTGCCGAATACGAACTGCACGCAATCAGACGAACTTTTTTTAGCCGCCGGTCCTGTCTGATTTTTTCAGCCAGTTGAAGGCCGTTGAGTTTGGGCATGTCAATGTCAACCCAGACCAGCGTAAAAGGATTTTTTTCATGGTATGCGTTGATCAGCAGGTCATAAGCCTTGACACT
>JAIFKL010000224.1 GCA_020049595.1 Desulfobacteraceae bacterium | reverse complement strand
CTGTGCGAATGGAAGCACCGATCAGCGCGTCCGGGTCATCAAGGACAATCACCCCGGATTTTGCGGTCCGAACCTGGGCCCGCGCCAACTGGGTTGCAAAGAAATCCGCCTCGGCTTCCGCACGTTCCACTTCCAACTGTTTGACCGGCAATTCTGCCCGTGATTCAGGATCACGATAAGCTTTGCCTTCCAGACGCGCAAGGGTTGCCTTTGCCACCGCGACATTTCGGTGGGCTTCATCCAGACGCTTTTCCAATACGCGGGCATCATATTGAAACAATACGGTATCCGGGTTCACCTGCTGTCCCGGCTGAACAAAAAGGTCTTTCAAAATTCCGTCCATAGGCGCGAAAATATGATGGGGCCTATCCGGAACCACCTGCACTGGCGCAGTAACGCTCGATGTGACCGGAAACAAAAGAAAAATACCGAGCATCACCCAAAATGTCCTCTGCAAAAAGCCTCTGCAAAAAGCGTTTCTTTGACCGAACTGTGTCTCGGCTTCGCCCGATCCCGTGTCCCAGAAAAAGCGCGGCGTGCTGAAGCAGTTCCACATCGGCTTTTTCCCAGGGAATGCCGCCCCAGCGTTCTAACCAGAGCGAAGACGCCGGCGGAATTTTCGGGTCTCTGTCCAACCAGAGCGGAAGCCATAAGACAGCGGTTCCGCCCATAGCCTCCTGTACTTTCCGAAGCGGAAGCGATTTCAACTGTCCGCCTTCTGCGGGAATCAGCGTGGGATTCTGCTGATCCCCGTACTGACGGCGTACCGCTTCCACCGCATCGGCAAAAGAACCGTCCTGCGCCGCCGCGCCGCCGCCGGTAACAGCGACAATCGGGTCTTTTTCCTCCAAACTGACAAGCACGGCACGGTCCACACGCACCAGTTCAGAAATCCGGTTTACGGTAAGCGCCGCGGCTTCCTGCGGTGCGGACGCGGCAAGCACCGAAGAACACAGACGGATAAAACGGGCAAGAATCATCTCCCGTTCCGCGGCGGTATTGGCTGCCGGCTGCTGATTACCGGCTGTTTGCTGCCGGCTGTTTGGTATCGGCTGCCGGCTGCTGGCTTCCGGTTGCGGGCTGCTGGCTCCCGGCTGCTGAATTGGCTGTTGCGTCAATACGAACTTCTCCCTTCATACCCGACATGACATCCTGTTCTGCTTTTTCAATGTTCCATATCACCTGAGCCGTATTGCTCAGTTCGTCCACTTCCGGCACCACGGCATCCACGGTCCCGGAAATCGAAATATCCAAATCTGTTACATAAAAAGTATGCGCCGCGCCTTTTGTCAGTTTTACCGCGAGCCGGGAAGGAATATTGCCCACGGCTCTGAGTTTTGAGGGATCCACCACTTCCACCACCGGCTGACCTGCGGTTGCCCATTCATGCGCCTGTATATGACGGCGCACCACGATACAGTCAAAAGGCGCGGCAATCCGTGATTTTCCAATCTGACGTTTATATATCTGAATATCCGTGAAGGCAACATCTTTTTCTGTCTGAGCCTGCGCCAGTTCGTCGCTGGTTGCCAATCCCCGCTCCGTGAGCCTTTCCATATTGGTTACTTTCACATTCAGATGCCTGAGGGAAAGCTCGCTGCGTCTCTGTCTCAGGTCCAGGTCGCCGATGTCAACATTGGCAATCAGTTCGCCTTTTTTCACCCGGTCGCCCACGTCAAATCTCAGGCTGAGGACAACGCCGGGAATTTCCGCAGAAAGCACGGCTTTACGCGTGGCTTCAAAAATCACGGGAAAGGTATCCTGAGCCGCCGCGCCTGCGGCAGCCGCGCATAGTGCAAAAAAGAGAAAAACAGATTGAATATTAAAGTGTTTCATTTCAAACTCCTGTTTTGAAATTCAGTCTGAATCAGACAAATCCGTAAAACTTTTTCTTATAGCAGTTTCCGATCTTATTTTCAATGGAATTTCTCTTTGCGACCTCTGCGTCTTTGCGAGAAACAAAAAAGTTCTCGCAAAGGCGCAGAGAACGCAAAGAAAAGAAAAGATTTTTCAAGCGTTTAAATTCAGAATGAGGACACGCCGGGGCCTGTCCCTGTGCAAAGCTTTCTTTCTCACTTTGCGCCCTTTGCGTCTTTGCGAGAACCTTTTATAATAACGATACTGTAAAATGATTCATTGAATTTTTATTGAAGTTTGATTATATTCAATGATTATATTCATCAAGAGATTGTTTTGTGTCTCTGTAAGCGGGCTTAAAAAAAAATAACAGGTTATAATGACAAAAGAATTTTTTAACGTAACGGATTTGGACAGGGTTCTTGAATATTCATCTGTTTTTCCGCGGGTGGGTGCAGAGGAAATCCCTTTGTCGGACACGCTCGGAAGGATTCTTGCAAAAGATGCTGTTTCCGATGTTGACCTTCCCGATTTCAAACGGGCAACCATGGACGGCTATGCAGTTCGTGCCGCGTCAACTTTCGGCGCATCCGAGGGAAATCCGGCATATCTTACGATAAAAGGCAGTGTCGCAATGGGAGAATCGCCGAGCTTTTCCGTGAATCAGGGAGAAGCCGCCCGAATTTCCACCGGCGGTATGCTGCCGAAGGGTGCTGACAGCGTTGTGATGATCGAACATACGGAGGTCATTGACAATAGCAGCATTGAAGTTTATCGGAGCATCGCGCCCGGTGCCAACATGGTGGATGTGGGAGAGGATTTTAAAAAAGGCGAAATCATTATCCCTGCGGGCAGGAAGTTTCGCCCCCAGGAAACAGGGCTTCTGGCTGCTTTCGGCAAAAACAGGGTTGAAGTTTTCAAAAAACCTGTGATTGCCATTCTCTCCACCGGCGATGAAGTGGTTGAGATTGAAAAGATTCCCTGCCCCGGACAGATTCGTGATATGAATACCTACACCCTGTCGGGATTGGTGGCGGCTGCCGGAGGGATTCCGCTTATTTTCGGAATTATTCAGGATAACTATGATATGCTTTTCAAGAAATGCGCCCGCGCGCTGGAACAGTCGGATATGGTGCTGGTTTCAGGCGGAAGTTCCGTGGGCCTGCGGGATTACACGGTGGAGGCGCTTTCATCGCTGCCGGATGCGGAAATACTCGTACACGGCATTTCCATCAGTCCCGGCAAGCCAACCATTCTTGCAAAAGTCGGAAATAAGGCATTCTGGGGGCTGCCCGGGCATGTGGTTTCAGCAATGATCGTTTTTTCAACCGTTGTGCAGCATTTTATCGAGCATATCGCAGGGCTGAAGGAGAAACGCTGTTTTCGGATTCCGGCGCGGTTAAGCAGAAATATCGCGTCGGCTCAGGGGCGCACAGATTACGTCCGGGTGCGGCTGACTGAAAAAAACGGCGTCTTGTTTGCAGAACCGATTCTCGGAAAATCGGGGCTGATTCATACCATGATAAAAGCCGACGGACTGATTGAAATCGGCATGAACACCGAAGGTTTGGACAAAGGCGCGGAAGTTTCGGTGATTATTTTATAAAGCATGAAAACCGGAACATATTTGAGATTCAGGGAGGAGTTTATGGATAACAGTGAAAGAAGGCGATATAAACGAATGTTTTTTCCTGTAGAAGCAGGTCCCGTAGCTGTTTTTACCTTTCCGAATGTTAAGGACGGAATTTTCTCAGCCGTTATTATGGATTTAAGTCCGGGAGGGCTGGGACTGACCCTTAAAAAGGGCGAAACGCTGATAAAACCCGGGGACAGTCTGATTCTGACAGAAATAAAAGGAGCCGAAAATTTAGCGTCCGTTAAAAATTTAGAAACAGAAATCAAATGGATTCAAAGTTTTAAAGCTTTCAAACATATTTTGTTCGGCTGTGAATTTACAAATATTTCAGAACTGCTCAAAGAAGAAATTCAGGCTTTTATAGATTTATGGTCACTTTAAAAAAAGAGCAGGGACATGCCGCCCGCGTCCTGCCCCTGCCTGAAAGAAAGTAATACTATGAAACCGGCTCGTAATGTTTATCTGAAGATGAAAACGCTCAAACAGGCTCGTGAAATCCTGTTTGAACAATTTTCCGTGTCTGCAACATGTTCAAAAGAAAGTGTTTCTGTACCGGAGGCTGTGGGGCGTGTGCTTGCAGAGGCGATAACGGCAAAAATTTCTTCTCCCAATTTTCACGCGGCTGCCATGGACGGCATTGCCGTAAAAGCGGCAAACACCTTCGGCGCGAGTGAAAATCATCCCAAAGAACTGATACTGGGAAAAGATGCTTTTCATATCAATACCGGCAATGTGATTCCCGAAAATACCGATGCGGTGATTATGATAGAACACGTTAATATTTCAGATGAAAACCGCATTGAACTCGAGACGCCGTCATTTCCCTGGCAGAATATCCGAAAAATGGGAGAAGATATTGTTGCCACAGAACTGCTTTTTCCTCAAAATCATGTTGTTACGCCCTATTGCGTGGGAGCATTGCTTTCCGGGGGCGTTTTTTCGGTGTCTGTAAAAAAGAAGCCGAAAGTTCTTATTATTCCAACCGGTTCGGAGCTTGCGGACTGGCAGCATCTTGAATCGGGAAATCAGCAGTTGAAACCGGGGCAGATCATTGAAAGCAATGCCTACATGCTCGGCAAACTCATCGAAGCCTGCGGCGGAATTTATGTCCGGCACGGGATTGTCGGCGATGATGTGGCAAAGATCAGACACGCGGTTGAGGAAGGCGTCAACAGCGATTTCGATATGGTGCTGATTGACGGCGGCTCTTCTGCCGGGTCCGAAGACTACGGAAAAGCGGTTATCGAGGGTTTGGGCGAGCTTTTGGTTCACGGCGTGACCATCATGCCCGGAAAACCGATTATTATCGGAAAGATAAAATCAAAGCCCGTGTTCGGTATTCCGGGCTATCCGGTCTCCGCGATTATCGCTTTTGAGCAATTTGTGCGTCCCATTATATGCCGGATGCTTGGACAGCCGGAGCCGGAGCGGGAAAAAATTCAGGCGGAACCTGCCCGGAAAATTGCCTCCAAACTCGGGGTGGAAGAATTTTTGCGGGTAAAACTCGGCAGAGTGGGCCAAAGAATCGTTGCCACGCCCCTGCCCAGAGGCGCAGGCTCCATCACCTCTTTCACCGAAGCCGACGGCATTATCCGCATTCCGAACCAGTCCGAAGGCATCAAAGAAAACGAAGCCGTGACCGCGGAACTGCTGCGCCCGCTGTCTTCAATCCGCAACACGCTTGTCGTGGTGGGAAGTCATGACAACACGTTGGATATTTTGGCAGATGAGATGTCTAATTTAAGCCGGGCCGGATACAGCAATTTCACGCTTTCCTCAAGCCATGTGGGCAGCATGGGCGGCTTGATGGCGATCAAAAGAGGCGCGTGTCATGTTGCCGGTTCGCATCTTTTGGACACGGAAGACGGGAGTTACAATGTCTCGTATATCCGGCGTTATCTGCCCGATATTCCTGTAAAATTGGTGCATCTTGTTTTCAGAGATCAGGGATTGATTATCCCTCCGGGAAATCCCAAAGGCATCAAAGGAATTGAAGACCTTGCGCGGGAAGACATCACCTTTATCAACCGGCAGGGCGGTTCCGGCACCCGGATTCTCTTGGATTACCGGCTGAAGCAGATCGGCGCGGACCCGGCAAAGATAAAAGGATATGAAAACGAAGAATTTACGCACATGTCGGTGGCAGTGGCGGTGTTGAGCGGCGCGGCAGATGCGGGACTGGGGATTTATGCCGCGGCAAAAGCATTGAATCTTGATTTTATTCCGGTGGTCACGGAGCAATATGATCTGGTGATTCCCGAAATCTATTTTGACTCGGAACATATTCGGATACTGCTTGAAGTCATTGCCGCGAAGTCATTTAAAAAGCGGGTGGAGGCATTGGGCGGATACAGCACCAAGCGGACAGGAGAAATTCTTCTTTGATTATTTTCAGATAGTTTTGATGTGTAGTGGCACGTCGGTGACTCGCCCTGTAAAATTGGGCAGCGGTGCGGAAGAGGTGATGAATCCTGTCCCATGTCATTCTGATCTGAACGAATAATATCTTATTATAACAGCATGTTATATAAATAACATTCACCTGCGCTCAGAATGACACTTCCGAATCACCCGCTTCTGTTTTTGGGAGAGAACATACAGACAATATGACAACATTTGGCTCGGATGCGGAGAATTGGAAATTTCGGTATCTTTGAAGCTGATTTGGGAGGTCATATTATTAAAAAGCGGGTGCGTTTTGAGGGAAAAGGTAAAAGAGGGAGCGGGCGGACAATCATCTGCTTTAAAAAAGAGCAGACAGCAGTTTTCATTCACGGTTTTGCCAAAAATGAGTGTTCGGATATTTCAGATAAAGAACTGAAGGCGTTTAAAATACTGGCAAAAGTGTTACTTTCGCTGTCAGACAAAGAACTTGATATTGCTATACAAAACGGTAACTTTACGGAGTTGAAATGAGACAGTCTGTTTCAGATTCTATTATAGGCACTGTTCAGGATTTATACAGCAGCGGGCTGACTGATGAGACGACGCTGAAAGATATTAAAAACCTGTGTATTCCGAAAATCAGGCAATACAGCCCGAAATCTATTTAGGAGTTACTCAGTTGAATCCTGTGTTTTAAACCTTTGCGGAACTTTGCGGGGAACTTTGCGCTCTTTGCGGTTCGTTTTTTACGATGCGGAAATTTCAAATGCGTAACTCCTATCTATTATAAAAATCAGAAAAAAAATGAAATTGACGCAGGAAACATTTGCCTGTCTGTTTAATGTAAGTCCTTCAACCGTTCAGAATTGGGAAAAAGGATATAGAAAGCCGAGGGGAGCGTCCCTGAAATTACTGAATTTAGCTGAAAAAAAGGGATTGGAAGGCTTGCTGTAATACACTTTTATTATGATGAAAATACTCATTGCGGACGACGAAGTGTCCGCATTGTCGGCGACGGCGCGGCAATGAAAGAAGTGCTGTCGCTGATACGGAGGGTGGCACCCTCGCCCTGGAGCGTGCTGATTCGGGGCGAGACCGGCACGGGAAAAGAACTGATTGCCCGGCTTTCAGCGCACGGTCACGCTGGGAAGGGGCAGCGTTCTCCGGGCAGGCGATCTGCCGCCCGAAGCCCGCTTTTACAAGGCGTCGGAGCAGGGAAGTCTTGTCGAAAGGTTGGAGGCTGTAGAGCGGGTTTTAAACCCGCTTTACTTTTTTTACGCTGTAGAGCGGGTTTTAAACCCGCTTTACTTTTTTATTAGGGTTTGAAACCCGCTTTATTTTTTTTTTACGCTGTAGAGCGGGTTTTAAACCCGCTTTATTTTTTTATTAGGGTTTGAAATCCTTTTAAATCAAGCCTCTTTCCTTTGCAATCCTTTTATATGTATCCAGTGTATGCTTCGGCGGAATATATTGTTCAGACGCCTGTTTTTCCACAAGGAGGATGGCTTCAAAATCGCAGGCAGCCACACAAAGCCCGCAGCCGATACATCTTTCCGTCTTGACATG